>JAQGHT010000066.1 GCA_028291565.1 Planctomycetaceae bacterium
GGTCGACAAGACCAGCTGTTGAATTTCACTGAGTGGCCATTGTCGCACGTTCAGTCCAAAGCGGAGAGTCAGACAATTCTGTCTCCAGTCTAGAATTAATTCCCGCTCTTGAAGATTGTTCCAACACAGGAAAGCCATGATGCAACCAAACGTCACGGCGGTGAAACCCGTCACAAACAAACGGGAATCGTTTTCGATCGCGATCACGTTCTGCAGAAATCCGAAAACAAACCAATACCCCAGTGCAGTCGCAGCCGCCATTGCCAGTCCGACAACCAGAACATGGACAAACCAGGGCGCACTGGGACGCACAATCCGGACCAGCTCACCTGGCAGCCAATCCTCGATTCGCGTGGTGAGCAGAGATTCCCGCAGCCGTGCCAGATCCAATGGAGCTTTCGACTGGACCGAATCCTGAAAGGGCGGTTTTGCGGCGACAGGAACCGACAATCGAGTGCCCCGGGCAGGGACGGACAGGAAGTCGACTTCCGGTCTGTCGTCCTCGTCGTCATCCGGTTCTTCAACGCCGGCGTAGTCGATTCGCGTGGTCCAGACTTGCAGGACCTGCTTTCGCGGCGTGTTTTCATGCACGCGATAGCCCTCGGCGCGGATCAGGCGGGCCACATCCAATAGAAAACTCAAGCCTTCTGATCGTTGTTCGAAACCTAGCGACGTGATATCAGCTTTGAACGTTTCGAACTTCCTGGTCGTCAAGCTGAACACAGCCGGAACTGGGACTTGGGACTCTGAAGCCATTTCCAATGCTTGCAGGCGTATCGCGGCGAACGGAATCGCCCTGGTCTCACGGCCCCAGCCCAGCCAGCCGCGCCGCTGGGCCACGAACATTCCATCGGCGGCATCCCACGTGAATCGCTGCCAGTATCCCAGCAGACTTCCGGCGAATAAGCCGACGTAGTGAATCAGACAGAGAATGATGAAGGCCATGAAGCCGAAAATCACCGCATCGCCCTGTTGCTGGGGGTTCCCCCCTGCGAGATTTACTGCAGAAATCCCAAGATAAACGGCTCCCGCAAATGCAGTGATTGCGAGAAATAGGATCAATCGACGCCAACCCAGCCCGGGTGGCGCGCCGTGCCACTCCAGTTTCAACCGGCTTTCCGGAGCATCTTCCTCGATAAACAGACCGTTGACATTCTCGAGCATACGTGCAATTCCACGCCTTCATTCGAAAGAGGTGAGACAAAAGTGAAGTTTAGCCGGGGAGCGGTGCGGATGAAACAGGGGGGGAATACTCGAGCCACGCGGGAAACTCAGCCGGCCTGATCCAGTGTCTCCGATTTCATTTCCGGCCACATCGATTATCATCTCTCTACCGCGCACCGTTGACGTTTGATCGCGAGGATCAGGATCCGCGCAATAATTACTGTCGGAACCATCGGTTCTCGTCATTTGTGAAAAAAGAGCATTTCACAAATGTCGAATGACAAGTGACCAATGACCGCTTCCTGAGTCGATATCTTGCGACAGTAATTGATGTGTGGGTCCTAAGTATCGCAATGGACTCATTCGTGGCCGCGCACAGTATAAATAGCTCAAGTCGCTCACCTTCTGATGAATCGAATGTCGAATGCGAATTCTCGCTCCTGGATTGCTGATTGTGTGGTTGAGCTGTGCGTTGATGCCGGCCTTTGGCGAACCCGCTGTCACCACGAAACCGGCGGAGCCGCCTGTGCGAGTGGTCATTGAAACCAGCCTGAAAACCGGATCCGGGCAGATACGACAGTTTGCGTTCGACGGACAACCCGATACGTTTTTCGCTTCGGAGAAAAATGCGGTTGTTTCAGATTTCTTCACTCTGGTGTTCGACAAGCCCGTGACGTTGAAATCAATCGATGTTAGTACTGGGAGACTCGATGGCGCCGAACGGCTTGATTCGGGAACCCTGGAAGTTTCTGTTGACGGTAAGACGTTCGAGGGACTGGTGCCGTTTAAGAATGGCGAGGCACACAGCGGGCCAACCGCTAATCCGATTCATGCAATTCGTATCAAATCCGCGAAGGATCTTGAGCACCCCCTGGTCATTCGCGAATTCACAATTGAATCGGAACTGCCGATCGCTCGATTCGTGTTTCCCGTCGAAATCACCATCGACGTGATAGATGCTCCCGAAATGCGCGAGTGGACGGAAAAGGTCGCACGGATCTGTGAACGGGCTTACCCCATGATCAACGAAGAATTGAAGAGCGACGGTTTTGTTCCCGCGCGGCGTATCAGCCTGACTCTGAAGAAAGATTATGATGGCGTGGCTTTCGCCAGCGGAAATTCCATCACGGGATCGGTCAAGTTCTTTAAGGAACATCCCGATGACGTCGGAGCGATGGTTCACGAAACAGCGCACGTCGTGCAGCACTATCGCGGGCGGGGAAATCCGGGTTGGCTGGTTGAGGGCGTCGCCGATTACGTGCGGTATTTCAAATTCGAACCAGAAAAAACGCGCCGGCTCGATCCTCAACGCGCCCACTACAACGGCAGCTATCACACATCAGCGTCTTTCCTCGCCTACATCACCAACAAATACGACAAGCAGGCCGTGCTCAAGATCAACCAGCAAATGCGAGACGGCAAATACACGGATGCGATTTTTGAGCAATTGACGGGGAAGACGTTGAAAGAATTGGATGAGGAATGGCGAGCCAGTCTGAAGCAATAACTACAACGCCGTCACGGCAGGAACCTCAACCGGCTTTAAATCTGGAAAGACTTCTTGAGCCAGTTCGACAACGTGCGGGTGGCACGTGAACAGCAGCACCTGGACGCGATCCGTGATGTTGCCCAAGGCTTCCAGAGTTCGCCTCGTTCGCGCGGGGTCGAAGTTGGCAAATACATCGTCTAGCACAATCGGTAACGGCTCTGCCTTCGTGCAGTAGTGGAGCACATAAGCCAAGCGGATTGCCAGGTACAATTGCTCGCGCGTGCCCATGCTCAGATCACCGGGTTCAAGGTCCTGCTGATCCGCACGATAGACAATCAACGGACGGCTGGCATCACGCGGACGCTCCACGCGAGTGTAGCGATCGCCCGTCATTTGCGCGAAGAGTCGACTGACTTCTCCGAGCACTTCTGGTTGAGATTCCCGTTCAAATCGCTGCAATGTCTGCTGCAGCAAATGTTGCGCGAAGAGCAGGGGGGCATAGCGGTCTACGGCATTGGCTAAAGCGGCGCGACGATTCGAAATCTGACCTTGAATCTCGGCCGCGGCCGAACTGCCGTCGAGTTTGGCGCACTCATTTTCCTTGGCCCCCTTGTCCTGATTGGCCTGACGTTCCTGTGCGGCCAAAGTGGTCAATCTGGTTTCGAGGTCCTGGTTCGCCTGAGTCACGGCGACATAATCAACGTCCCGCAGCTGCTGCAGAAACGTGGCTTCATCTTCCAGGTTCCGGGCGACGTCCAGTTCCTTTTGCTTCGCTTCAATTTGTCGCTCCAGCTCACGAATTGTTTCGGCCCGTTGAACCTGATCATAGAATTCCAGGTCGGTATCGACACCAGCCAGGGCGAGCCATTCCGTACGCTGTTGTTGAGTTGCCTTCTGTTGCTGGATCAAATCGGCCAATTTATTCTGATACTTGGCCAGCTCTCGTGATAGCTCATTGCGGCGCTGGTCAGTCGTGATCGCCGATTGCAGCCGGTTGGCCAGATTCCGCGCTGCGACTTCAGTCGGAAGTGGTTTCCACTCCGGCGCGACGGCCTCGCACAATGTCAGCACGAGCGGATCGAACTCGGCCAACCGCTTTTGAATCGCCGCGATTCGGGCTTCGATTCCTGGAATTTGTTCCAGCTTGTCTCGCAAGCCCTGCAATCGTGTGACCGTGTCCAACGCGAGTTCAGGTTGCCAATCGGCTGCGAAGTTGAGGTTCACAACCCAAGCCCGCCAACGTCGGGTGAACTCAGTCCGGCGCGTGGTGAACTTGGCCTGATCCTGCTTGAGTAACTCCGATTGTTTGGCCAGTTTTGTTAACGTTTTCTGAACGTTTTTGAGATCCTGTCCCAGTTGCTGCGATTGCGCGATGCGTTGCTGCGCGGCGTCGAAACCCGCCTTCAGATTCCCGCCCGACTCTGGCATCGCCGTCAACAGTTCCGTCTGGAATACTTCAGACTTCACCTTCAACCGGGACAGTTCATCTCTTAAATCGTCCCGCTTGGCCAGCAGTTCCAGAATTGCTTCGTGAGTCGCCTGCCATTGAAGCATGGCAGAGGGATCGAGCGGTACAAACCCACAAGGCTGCCAGAGCCGATTCCACGTTCCTCGGACTCGAACCAGGTCTTGCTGGAAGGCAGCCAGCTCGGACCGTTTCAAATCCACGACAGCTCTTGCAACGTCAACTTGTTCTTGCTTAGTGACTAAAGACGCATTATCGAACAGAATGTCGGCGTAATGATCGGCTTCGCGAATCGCATTTTGGAATGTGTTGGGGAGATCTGCTTTCGTGCCATCTGATGCAGAGCCGTCAGACAGTTCTCGAACTCCATCCGCAGCTTGACCATCAACATAGGTTTGGCGAATTAGAACCCAATTGGCATCGCGGTTTTCACGCCGCCGCCTCAAACCGTCCCGGTGCGGGATTTCTTCGAGGTAGCTGCCGCGGGCGGCCTGGAGCTCCTGCTCCAACTGTTCAAAACGTGAAATCGCTTCATCCAGAGACCGTTCAGCAGCCGTGACGCGCGCTTGCGACGCCTGTAACTCCTGCTGGTGGACCAGGATTTCTTCGCGAGGCGGAACGGGCAAATCTGATACGTCGGCCAAACCAGAGGGCAGGGGGGGCGTCAACTTGCGAATCTGCGTTGCAATGGTTCGCTGCTGCTTCGCGTCTTCCTTGTTCAAGCGTTCGAATTCGGCCTCCCGGGCCACAAAGTCAGCCTGTCCGGCGAGCAGAGTCTGCAGTCGCGAAACATCAGGAATCTCGCCGATCGATTCCAACTCCGCCAGAGCGTCGGCCTGTGCCTGATGCAAATCAGATTCACGCTCTTCCAGACGGATCTGGTCTGTTTCCAGTTGTCGTTTCAGCTCGACCAATCCTTCGCATTGAAATCGTTGAGTGGCATCACAACGAAACGCGCGCAGGTCCTCGACAGTCCAATCGGCAATGACATCACGCAGACCTTGTTCCACCTGCCGGACGGTCGACGCCAGATCCAATTCCCGCAGAGGCAGATCCTGGCGCGCTTCCTGTACGGATTTGATCAATTCACGGGCCTGCTCGATCTGAGCCTGCAGCGTCAGCCACTCCGTCTGCGCGGGATTCGTCGCGAGGTCCGTCTCCGCTGTCTGGATGTCGCGTTCGTATTTTCGGGTGTCTTTATCAAGACGTTTGAGGTCATCGACGACTTTCTCGAATTTCTGGCGCGCGTCAGATGGCAAATGCGGAACTTCGCCGTGCTGCCTTCGTTTCTCTTGCAGATCCAGGAGTTCATGCCACAACGGAAAGGCTGTGACCAGCTTCTTGACGCGCGACTGTTCCTTTCTCAATTCCGCCAATTGCTCGGCAAATTGTTCAGCTGTTTGGCGAGCGGCATTGAGCTCACGTTGCAGCTGCAGAAACGTTTCGGTTTTGGTGGTCTTTTCTCGCAGTTCCACAAGCTGCTTTTTGATTTCGGCACATTTAATCGCGACTTCCTGGCGACTGCCTCGATCCTTAAAGATGGCTTCGGATTCCTTGGCCAGACGGTCCAGAATCTTTTGAGGATTCATTGCTCCAGCGGAACCACTTCCGTGCAACGCATTTTGCACGGCTTCGATTCGCAGGCTTTCCTCGCCGCTTGCCAGTTCGTTTAGACCGAAGGCAAAGACGTTTTGAAACAGCTGATGATTGGCTCCGCCCAACATCTCTTGCAGTTTTGCTTCGAGAATTGATTCAGGCAGACCCGCTTGAGTCAACGTGAGTGCGTCTGGACGACCCTTTCGGCGTTTCAGTTCCTGAGCCTGTTGGTCCGCGAATTCCAGCAGCCCGATTCCCTCGAGTTTTCCGTCGCGGAAGTCGTACTTGTTGCGTTCACCAAATCCAAATAGCAATTCGCGAATGAATTGCAGCAGCGTCGATTTCCCAGCCTCGTTCTGACCGTGAATCACCTGGATTCCATTACCAGGAAAGTCCAGCGTGGCGTCTTTGAAGTGGCCATAACGCTGGATTTGCAATCGCCGCAGTCGCATGAACGGTCCTACTTGTCTAATTCACCAGTCGAAAGGTTCCGTAGTTTTCTTCGGCCAACGGCTTCATAAAGAATGTCAGCCCTGCACCATTCGATTTGTCCGTGATGACGCCAATCGTGTGGATCGAACAACGACGTGTTTTGTTCTTCGTGCGAATTGTATGCACGATCTCATTGGGACTGCCATCAGTTGGCTCACCATCGGAAAGGAAATAGATCGCCTCAGGTTCCAGATCGAACGCCGCCCCCAATGCCGCGAACGAAGCGGTCCCTAGACCTAAGCCTTTCGCACGGACCACCTGCATCGCAAGTTCACGGTATTCTTCGGTGGCTGGTACCAGGCGCGGTTGCCAATCCACCGCAACTCGATCGAACAGGACGACATCGAAATTCACCGATTCTGGCAACTTGGCGATGACTTCCAGCAATGCGTTTTTTGCGGCGTCGATCGGGTAGCCGCGCATACTGCCCGATGTATCGAGCACAAACACGATGCGTTTGGCACAGATGGGCATGCCATAATAAGTTGGCAGCTTGTCGTCGAGTGGTTCGTCATTGACCACTGGCAAGATTGCGGGAAACTCGAAGTTGGCGCTCGCATCTTTCCACCAGTCAAACCAGTCCTGGTGGTCATCACGAAACTTCTGCTTTGTGAGCTTCGTGAGATAGAGAATGATGTCATGGTGAATCAATCCTTGAGCATTCGGCATTGTGTTGATCAGGAACTTGACGGCGTCCTTATGTTTCACCTGTGACATTGCCTGGACGATGCAGCGTCGATAGCCGAATTTGGTATCAAACGCTTTGGATTTTGAGAACAGCGTAATTGCCTTGAACGCTTCTTCGTCTCCCTCTTTCACGAAGTCATCAACCAACGACACAGGAATCAGCAGGTTCCCGCGCGAGGATCCGAGATAGTCATCGAGCGCTTTCAACAACTCTGCCTGTAAGGTCGTATCATCGGTCGTCGACAGAGCCCGGAAAAGTTCCGGCGTCGTTTCGGCGAGTAATGGCTTCTTCAGAATCTTCTTCAGATCTTCAAGCAAGGACTTTGCCATTGCAGGATCTTGCGCGAGCTTTCGGACGGCCTTATGAGCCGCCAATTTCACGTCCGGGTCGTTTTCGGAAAGTGACTTCTTCATGAGCAATTCCGCCGTCTCTGCGCGGGGAAATGCCATCAAGTCTTCGATCGCCTGAATTCGATCGGTGGGGGCTTTCTTGCGAAACTGCTTGATAAATGCGGCTTTGGCATTACGAAACTCGGGATCCGGGTCGGCAGCCCAGCCGAACGGAAGCAACCCCAGAAGCAGGCCGACTAGGAAAACGGTACGGATCAGGGAAGACAGCGAAGTTCGCCGTTGAACGTTGACTGTCAGATTTCGACCGGTCATAGGACAATCCTGATCGAGAGGAGCAGATACGGCGAGCCACCGCCGACGGCACGATCATACCATATGCGCCAACTGTAATGGATAGCGGATGCGAGATTTCTTTGGCAATCCAGTAGAATAGGTGGCCCTGTCTTTTTCTGTGGAAAAGCCGTATGGAATCGGCCCAACGGATTCTCCGATCGACGCGAAACAGGGGCCAGCTGACGACGATGTAAACCTTCCTGATGGAGCTGGAGTGGTTTCACTTTGAGTGTTCCGCAAGAAACGGCAAATTCCCCGATAAAACCGGTAAAACGACCGAAGCCCCCAACGTTATCGCAGTATAGAAATGCTGTTTATGCGAGTTGCCATAAAGAGATTGATTGCCTCACTCTCGATCATTGCTCTCATCGTGGGGGCTGAGGGATTTGCGGGGTTTATCGCATTGGGCTTCGCAGCGAATCCTCCTGTGAATGGAGCAGCTGTGATCCGCGGCCGAGCAGGAACTTCTGAAATTGTGATCACGACGACGCCACGACTGGCTGGAGCCATTCACTCACTGACATGGAACGGCCAGGAATTCATTGACAGCGCCGATCATGGCCGGCAACTGCAATCGGCGTCGAATTTCGATCTCGGTACCCGCTTCACGCCTGAGACATTCAATCCCACCGAGGCCGGATCCCGGAATGACGGGGCGGGCCCGGTTTCTTCCAGCCGCCTCTTGCATTGTGTTACGACACCAAATTCATTGCAGACGACAACGCAGATGGCTTTCTGGTTGCTCCCGGGCCAGACTTCGGAAGGAGAATTGGCCAAGAATACGGAGGTCCTGTCAAATCACCTGCTGACCAAACGCGTCACCATCGGCTATCGACAGATCCCGCACGTCATTCAATTTCACGTCACTTTTTCAGTCCCATTGGGCGAGCACCACAAGTACGCGCAGTTCGAAGCGGTCACCGGCTACATGCCCGCGCAGTTTGAAACATTCTGGAAGTTCAACCCGCAGTCGAAAGAACTAGAATCGCTAACCGATGGCCCAGGCGAGCAGGCTTGGCCGGTCATTCTCGCGACCAAATCGGGACAGCATGCGATGGGTGTTTTTTCGCCCGATCAACCGTCGCCAGGTTTCACAACCGCGGGCTACGGCCGCTTTCGATTTCCGGAAGCCAAAGTCGTCAAATGGAACTCGGTCTTTCGCATTCAAAACACAGAGCAGGGCATCCAACCCGGGGAATACACCTTCCGCAATTTCGTGATCATCGGAGATGTGAAACTGGTAACTCAGGCACTCCGAGATCTGACGCAAGAATTCGCCGAGAGATGATGCAACGGCGAGCGTCGCGCGTAAGCCGGACATCAATGAGTCGCACAGTCACTGGCTGACATTACAACGCGATGAAGAATCTGCAGCCGCGAATTTCGAAGGCCCGACGTCAGGACAAGTTGAACTCTAGGTGCGAGCGCACTGAGGGCGGATAGCCAAGTCGACTGTCCCGATCTCTAATGGCATTTAGCGCGACAGGTCCGCGCAACGTTGTTCGCGAAGACTAAGGCATTCGCGCCTCTTGGTCATTCCAGCTCCGAGGTCATTGTGACGGTGTCGCGCAAGCCGACGGGCGATTGCTGAGCACCCGCGAAGTGGAATCTCCGTGCCCAACCGAAGTCCTCCGATTCGAGACCACAGAAGTCTTCGTCGAATTCCTATCTCGCTCGCCAACGGCGTCAGTGCAAGATCCTTTGCGGGTTACCTTGGAGAAGGTTCCAACGATGCAGGACTCGTCGCCGAGCCAGAAAACGGCCAATACACAACGTCCGATAATGTCTGTTATGTTCAACTCGAGATGCAGGAATTCCAGGGATTGTTGAAGTTTTGATTAAA
>JAQGHT010000134.1 GCA_028291565.1 Planctomycetaceae bacterium
AGTCGAATATAAAGTCCCGTCCAGGACGAGAGATCCGCTGGGTTTTCCTATGTTCTCTGTAAATTGTTCTACCTTGATTCACAATCTATTTTCTGTCGTCCCCAAGGGACTTTCCAATTTCTTTCACTTGATTGTCCCACCGTTAAAAACGGTGGGCTATTATCGGTCGTCCCTGACGGAACTGTAGGCAATGGCTTCAAAATATCGCAATTTCAATAGCAGACGTCGCACCTTCCCAATCATAAACGAAGCTCTAAACTCTTCTCTATCGTACCAATTGTGCCGAGCATACGCTTGCGATGGCTTCTTCGTTTTCAATGCGGCGGACTTCGATGCCCTCGGCCAGCAGTCGGCCCATGCAATTCGAGGCGTCGTCTTCATCTGCCATGACCAGGAGTGCCGTAATGGCGTATCCCCGGCGTTTGAGGCTGCCCAAGGCGATGGCCGTTTCCGGGGGCACATCGGCCAGCAGTGCTACAACGGTGGCGTCGCGTGGCAGTCGACTTGTCGCTTCGATGACGAGTTGAGAAAAGGTCAATCCGTCAGAAAGCTCGACTCTTGCCAGAGTTTCGAGGATCCGTGTCAATTGTTCCGGTCCGCGTCGTGTCTCGACAATCACGGGATTCAGCCGATCACTGTGGCCTCGCATTTCCACCGTTCCCAGCGCCGTCGCCCGAGTTCGGAATTCGTGACGAAAACCTTCTTCTCGAATTCGGTCTGCGGCATCGCGTCCGTTCGTGATCAGCCCAAACTGCTGCCCCATTTGATAAATGGCATTGGCCAGCGACGCGGCTCCCGTGACAGCCAGTTCCGACCGATGCGGCTCACCCCGCGCTGGATAACTCGCCTGATGGAAATCAAGCAGCAGTGTCACGCCTGCAATGCACGATGGTTCGTACATTTTACAATGCAACTCACCCGTCCGCGCGGTAGCCCGCCAATGGATGCGATTGAGGGCGTCCCCCTGCTGGTATGGGCGGACACCCGAAATCCGCGTGGGATCCTCGAATAGACGATGCGTCAGACGGACTTCGCCGATTGGGCGGCGCGAAGCGAGGTCGTATCCAGTCAGAGGTAAAACTTTGGGATACACGAGGACGTAATGTGGCTTCGTCTTGATCTGAAATCGGCGATGCAGACCGAACAAATCGCCGGATTCGACGAGCAGCGGGCCGATCTGGTAGTAGCCACGCATCAGGAACCGAACCTGGTACAAAAGCTGTTTTTGTCCTCGTGCGGGAAGCTGGACGATCGCGACGCGTTTTCCTTCCAGGGCAATTCGCGGCGGGCGCTGCAGCAGTGCCTGTTTGGGAACGGAATCCTCGACCAACAACCAGACGACGGGCAGCCGTCCCGCATTCTGAATCGTGACCACCACCGCGGCCTTTTCGCCGATCTGGACCGAAGTGCGACTGCACTCGCGCTCCACCGTGATATTTTCAATCCATTCTCTTGCCAGAAAGCGACTGACTAGCATGACCCCCAGCAAGACATACATGGCATATACCAGCAGGCCCAGTTGGAGCACGATACCGATGACCAGAAGTACAATTGCGCCGAGGAGCCATCTCATTCCGCACCCGCATTGGAAGAGACCATCGGGACGGAAATCTCGGAGAGAATTTCGGTGATGACTGCGGCCGCCGTGACCTTCCGCAGACGGCTCTCGGGGCGAATGATCAAACGATGACCGAGAACAGCGGGTGCCATTCGCTTGACATCGTCCGGAAGCACGAAATCATTGCCTCGAATTGCCGCGACCGCCTGAGAGGCCCGATAAAGTGCCATCGACGCTCGCGGGCTGCCTCCCAACGCGATGTCGTCGTGTTCACGAGTCGTCCGAACGATTTCCACAATGTAATCGCGAACTTTAGGATCGACATAGACCTCGCGGACTGCCTGCTGACAGCGGATGACATCGGCGGCGGAAACGACGGCGGAAAGCTGGTCAATCGGATGCTCACGTTTCAGCAGGTCGAGCATCTTCCCCTCTTCCTCCTGGCTGGGATAGCCCAAGGAGAGCCTCACGAGGAACCGATCCAACTGGGCTTCGGGAAGCGGAAAGGTTCCCTCATGATCGACCGGGTTTTGTGTGGCGATGACCAGAAACGGTGCCTCGAGCTGGTAGGTGTGGCCATCGACGGTCACGCGTCGTTCGGCCATGGCTTCCAGCAGCGCGGCTTGAGTCCGCGGAGTGGTCCGGTTGATTTCATCCGCCAGCACAATCTGCGCGAACAGTGGACCCTGCCGAAATTCGAATTCGGTCGTCTTGGGATTGAAGATCGAAGCCCCGGTGATATCGTTCGGCAGCAGATCGGGAGTGCACTGCACCCGCTTGAAAGAACAACCGATGCTCGCCGCCAGGGCCCGCGCGAGCATCGTCTTGGCGACTCCCGGGACGTCTTCCAGCAGGATGTGTCCCTCGCACAAGTAGGCGACGAGAGCCAGGACGATTTCCTGCCGCTTGCCAATCACGACCTTTTCGACATTGGTCATGATTCGCTTCGCGGTGGTGGTCACTTCCGACATGCAATGAGTCCTCTACCGCCGGGCATCGCCGTGAGGGATTTTCGTGGGAAAAGTTCGCGGGAGATGGGGGCGGTTCGCTCCGTTTTTGGTCCGACGCCCAAGGTTTGGCGGCCTTGGCTATTGGGAAATCAGCGACCGGTGATCCCTCACGGCGTTAATCGCCGGCGCAGCACCAAGATGATCGCAGCTGACCGGTGATTTGTTTGCGAAACCCATACATCCGTCGGACAATCTTGGCAATTCCTGAACCGCCTGCGAAGTGTCGTCCTCCCAATCCGTGAAGTTGAGAACGTTTCCTCCCGATTCAATCAATAGTTAGGATTAGCGAAGTCTTTATTGTCGTGATACGTGGCAAGTATTCATCAGCCCCGGAGGGCTAGGCCGTGAAGGATTTTAGTGTGGCGAATTCCTCGTAGGTGAAATCGTGAGATTTCGCGCGGGACACGTCGCTTGATCCGAATTCTCACGAATTCAGCTACGAAAAACGTTCCTGGTGCAGCACTCCGGGGCAAGTCCGCTGGCGGGAATTCCCCGAAAAGTTTCCCCTTGCCAGATTATTTTCGCCGTGTGTAATCAATCGAAAATGCCAACGTTTCCTGTCCGTCAGGCTGGACCAGATACATCTTAAATGTGAAGTGATCCTTGTCTTTCGTTTCCGTGGTGTTCTTGAATTTCTGCGGTTTGCCGTCCCGGCCGACCGTTTCGCCCGTCATCACCAGCAATTTGCTCTTGGCATCGTAGTCGCCTTCGAAATGGAGCGGCGCGGTCTCCATGGAGTCGACCCAGACGCCGACGTATTTTTTCTTGTGCTGATTGTAGCCGTCCAGTCCGTGGCCTTGAAACTTGATTCCCCCCAGATCCCCCTGGAAATCACTCTCCATCCACATTCCGCCGCAGATGGATTTGTAGATTGCTGTCGCTTTTGATTTCTGACCGCCAAAGTCCATGACGGCGTCCCAGGTTCCCTCCAGCTCTTTAATCTTCTCATGCTCTGGCCCGGGTTTCGGAAACTCCTGAGCCAATGACAGACCAGCACTGGCCAGACAGAGAACAAGTCCCAGAATCGTTTTGAACAACATGTTATTTCCTCTCGGCGTGTACAAAGTGAATTGCCCCGGGCACAATCAAATCACGACCGGACTCGATTGTCAACCATTGCCAAGGGGACACCGTATGCCGTTAACACGTTGCTCAAATTCCTGAGAGAGTCAGACCACGGGCCACTTAATGAATGGCAAGATCGGCTTCAAGCATTGAGAATCCGAAAGGGAGGTCTCGGGGAAGCGACTGTTGTTTGTCGCGAACGTATACGTTTCTTTCACCCGAATTGATGAAGCCATTCCAAAGCAATGCCGCGTGCAGGTTCGGGGTGGTGGCATAACAGGTGACAGTGTCCGCGGCAAGGGCGCGGAGACGATCGATGAGTGCCGCGACTGCGGCCTGCCAGCAGGAGGGATCCTCGGTATTAAGCCAGCAGTCTACGATTTTTCCAAGCAGGATTCGTCCGTCCGGAGTGACCTTCAACAGGGCGAACCCGATCAACTGCTGAGATTTGTGAATCGTCCAACCGGAAACACCCGACAGTGGATACCTCAGAAAGTAATTGAGCAGCAAGTGGTCACGCTGGCTCGTCACAATTCGCGATGAAGACTGTCGCAGTAAGCAATCGATTTCTTTTGTGAACGCAGGTGCCGGGCGCAATTCCACGGTCTGCCGCGGCCGCCGTGTACGCGTGCGCCAAACGGTCGCCAGGTCCTTGGCTGTACCTGCCCATTTGCGGAAAAATCCTTGATCCGTAGTCCGCAAGCGGTGGAATGGTGCGAGCACTTTGCGAAAGATTGCGAGGTTGGACTTCTGTTCGAATCCCAACCTTGGAAAGACGGCTTGTGCCAGTGCGCTTCCGCCGACAGCGTACTGTGTCTTGCAGGTTGCAAAGGCTTGCAGCATCAACAAGGCTCCCGAGCCGGAATGGGCTGCCGAACCCAGCCAGTCGATGGCGTGCATTGTCGACACTGGTGTTTCTTCGTTTCCCGATACGATGAACTGACGGGGACATAGACCAATGTGTCCAATGATCCTGCCCGCCAAACGAGCGACCAGGCTGCAGGTCGAGTCTTCCGATGGACCACCCGGTCCGTCAAAATACTTCCATCCGAGGACCTCGTGAGAGAAACAAGTCGTGGATGCGGGAACGCCGAATCCGCCGATCAGAAACTGGCTCAATTCTGGAATATCGGCGCGTCGCAAGGCCGTGATTTTCATTCCAGAGATCATGCGATTGCTCCTAGGTAAACCGGGACACTCAAAGTTAAACCGTTATTGCGTCAACGGGGGCGCTACTGGCGTCCCCCACATTAGGGCTGTCATTCATTTGCCGATCCCTTATGAGCTGGGAAGCCGTATTGGCATGGGCGCGACCGTATTCAATGGCGACTTCACCCGCCTTACCCCGCTGCTGGGGCGCCTTCGCGTCCAGAGGTGCGTAAGCCAATTGCGGTAAATGAGGGCGGCTGTGCTGCGCCAGGTGTTGTGGATCTGGACGTTGTCGAGTACGGCTGAGACCTCGCTGAGGAGATTCTCCTGGCGCGATGCCCGTGCCTGAACTTCAATTTCTCGTAAAGCCCTTTCAGTTTCGTCTTCAAAATAGTTCAACGGCAGCAACGGATAGGTTTCCATCTCGCCCTTGAGAAACCGCCCCACATCCCGCCGGTACTCGCCCAGAAGTGTCTTGGACTCATATTCCGGATGGCCCTGGAAGAACACGAGCAGCCCCGTATCCTGCTTGACGAATGTATCAACCACGCCGTCGCTGGTGCGCGTGAGTACCTGGTATCCTTTCGCGGCTAATTGGTCCGCGGAGATTCCGTTCCAGCGCGAGTGAGGGACGCGCACGCTTGGAGTCGCACCGGCAAGTAGCGCGTGCGCCGTGGCGTGCTCGCAGGTGAAGATGCCGAAGTGTTTTTGCTGACTGCGCACGCGCTCGATGCCGTCGAGAGCCAGAACAGCCGCGTGCGCAGCCAGACAGGACCACACAGCTGAACGCGCATGGTCTCGCGTCCACGTCAGAATGCGATTCAAGCGATGCCAGTAAGCCTCGTCGCGCAGATCGCGTGTCAGCGGTTCGCGGCCGGTGACGATCAAGCCGTCCGGATACTGCTCTGGAGGTTGTTCCCAAAGCTCGTCGATGCTCCGGTAAAAGCTGCCCACTCGGCGCTGGCCAGAGGACTTCCGCACAACCTCGGGCAACGAATAGAGCGTGACATGGATCAGCATGTCCCCCGCAGCCGCTTGAAGGAGCGTGAGAAACTGATCTTCAGTCGCGCCCATCGCCCCATCGCCAATGTTGTTGACCAGGCCGATGTGCAGAAACGTGCTGCGCGGCGTTTTCAGCAAGCCCGGGGCCACACGCGGCCAATTGAGGCCTGTCCGCCGCTCGGGACCAGGATACTTCACGTTCAAATAAACGGGCATGGCAAACTCTTTGCTGTGCGCTGTGGGACTCGGATTGATTCTTAGGGCGACTTACGTGGTGCCTCTCACGCGAGTAAACTCGCGAGAAATACACCGGCGGCTAGCGCCGATCCGCTCATCAATCTACGTAACGGCGCTGTCCAACTCAATTGCGGTGTTCAAAGCCTGGTCGAGGTCGGCCAGGATGTCGTCGATATGTTCGATTCCGATACTCAGGCGGATCATTTCCGGCAGTACTCCGGCCTGACGCTGCACGTCGGGCGACATCTGCCGGTGCGTGGTGGATGCCGGGTGGCAGGCCAGTGATTTGGCGTCCCCCAGATTCACCACACGGAAGATGAGCTTCAGTGAATCATAAAAGCGGACGGCGGATTCGTAGCCTCCTTTGACGCCTAGCGTGATCAGCGAGCAACCCTGCCCATTGAGGTATTTTTGCGCCAGAGCATAGTAGGGATTGTCGGGAAAGCCGGCGTAATTGACCCAGGTCACCCGTGAGTCGCCGCGCAGAAATTCGGCCACCTTGCGGCCGTTCTCCACGTGGCGCTCGACGCGCAGCGCCGCAGTCTCGACACCTTGCAGCAACAAGAACGCGCTGAGCGGCGCGAGCACGGCCCCTGTGGTGCGCAGATACCGGCTTCGACAACGGGCGATGTAGGCCGCGCGACCGAAGCGTTCGGCGTAAATCAGGCCGTGATAGGAGCGGTCGGGCTCGCAAAACATGGGAAATCGCGCCGCATTCCGCGCCCACGGGAAGTTTCCACTATCGATGATGACGCCGCCGAGTGTTGTTCCATGTCCACCCATGAACTTGGTAAGCGAGTGGACCACGATATCGGCACCATACTCGATTGGGCGCAGCAGCATTGGCGACGCCACAGTGTTGTCCACCACGAGCGGGATGCCGTTCCGGTGCGCGAGCTCCGCCAGTGCCTCGATATCACAGATATTGCCGGCCGGATTGCCGACGCTCTCGCAGTAGATGGCGCGTGTTTCGGCGTCGATTAGCCGCTCGATGGCCTCCGGACGGTCGGATTCGGCAAAACGCGCCGACACGCCGTGTTCGGGCAGAATATGTGAGAACAGCGTGTGCGTTGTGCCGTAAAGCTGCGGGGGTGAGACGATGTTGTTGCCCATCCCGGCGAGGTTGAGCACCGAGTAGTTCACCGCAGCCTGACCGCTGGCCACGCACATCGCCTCGAGTCCGCCTTCAAGTGCGGCCATACGCCGTTCCAGC
>JAQGHT010000158.1 GCA_028291565.1 Planctomycetaceae bacterium
GTCCTTCACGAAAACGACAATGAGTTTATTGGCGAGTGCTTCTTGATACTCCTCTTCGAGAATTATTTGCGAACGCTCGCTCAACGAATTCTTGAACTCCAGGTACCATTGCATCGGACATCTTACCGATTGTTGAACCGCAACACACGATTGACTGTGTAGCAAGATTGAGGAACGCGATGTTGTCGTTGCGAAAACCTTCTGCCGAATTGATCCGCCGCTTCCTTTCTGAGCAGGCGAAGCTGGATTTCACATATAAGGCAGTCGGCGCGACGGCGGGGATTCCGCCAGACGGATATCTCGTCGATCACACTCGCATCAAACTCGGCGACGGCAGGCAGGTGTATGATGCGGCCAAACGGGCGCTCAAACGGTGGGATCAATTTCGCCTTGGCTGGTTAGAAGCCGGTCCACCAGAAACTCCGATCCAAACTGGAGCGGTCGTGGCGATTTTGGCCCGAGCGATCGGCTTGTGGTGGCTCAATGCCTGCCGAATTATCTCCGTTGTGGATCAGGATGGGGAGATCAGCCGGTTTGGATTCGCATATGGCACACTGCCTGACCATGCTGGAACTGGAGAGGAACGATTTCTCGTCGAGTGGAATCAGTCGGACAACAGTGTCTGGTACGACATTCTCGCGTTCTCGCGCCCTAATCAACTTCTAGTCCGGCTTGGATATGCGCTAGTCCGGAGAACCCAAAAGAGGTTTGGCCGTGAATCGTCAGCCGCGATGCAACGAGCGGTCTCCTGAAGAAGTCCTTTCACCGTTACTCCTTCGCCCCAGCCTGCTTCAGATGAGCAATCACCTGATCATAGTTTTGCGGTGAAGCCGACCGGTTCGCATTTGCCCATTTCATCGCTGTCAACCCGTCATTGTCCTTTGCATTCACATCAGCTCCTTTGTCGATCAGAGCTCTGACGACTTTCTCATGCCCATACCTTGCGGCCCAAAACAAGGCGACGAAACCTGAATCAGTCGCGGCATTGCAATCCGCTCCATGTTCTAGCAGCAGTTGCACAACATCAGGGTGATCCGTGGCTGCGGGGGACTCTTGATTTGGACGGTTGCCTCGCGCCGCATACATCAGCGGTGTAATACCATTGCCATCGCTGCCACTCGCATCAGCACCTTCCTTCAGTGCGGCCTGGACGGCTTTCAAGTCACCCGCCTTGCAAGCGACAACAAGCGCCCGATTTCGCCGGTTCTGTTGTTGGGTGGGAGAGAACCACCAAATTCCCGCGACCGCCAGCAGGAAAGCGAACAGGACTACGCCCCCAATCCACAGCACCTTGCGGTTTCCTTTTTCCATCGTGAGTTTCCTTCTCTTCACAGGATTTCCTGGTCAGACCAGAGAACCAAACCACCATCGATCCGTTCATCGCCGCCGCATGCAAAGCTAAGACCACTGGAGCAGGCTACTTTGAATCATAACCCCTCGCGATGTGAATGAGGTAGCGGTCTTGCCGGCTGATTCGCTCTGGAATACGATCCCAAATGTGTTAATGGCGTCAATTGCGGTCGGTTGAGCGTCGGCTGAGGGCTTGGTCATGCGATTTCAGATTTTGTTGATTCTCTTTGTGCTGATTGGCGGGGTCGTTAGTGCTGACGATTTTGATGAGGCCAAGGCGATTGCAAAAATTGAATTGCTGGGTGGCAAGGTCACGAGAGACGAGACTTTGCCGGGAAGTCCCGTGACTAAAATTGATTTCCGAGAAAGCACGAAGTTTAACGAAAAATATCTGCACCAGCTCAGGGTATTCAAAAACTTGAAGTTGCTGATTATCGAGGGTATCAAGATCACGGAAACTGGCTTGGCCGAAATCAGCGAACTCCAGCGGTCGCTTCCGAATTTAAGTTTGTACTACGACGATCCCAAGGAATCTCCGGCGATTGAAGAAATCGAAAAGTTGGGAGGATCATCAAGTAGAAATAACGAGTTGCCGGGTCGTCCTGTGATTGGCGTTTTCCTTTTTGAGGTACAACGTGAAGATAATAGAAAGTTCAACGACAAACAGGTGCAGCTGCTGGATGCGTTCACGCACCTGATTGATCTCAGTATCCCGTATGCTGGAATTACGGATGACGGATTGAGGGAAATCAAACGGCTGAAGAATCTGAAGTCTCTGAATCTTTCCTCCACCAAGATCACTGACGCAGGCGTCAAGGAAATCACCAAAGCGAAAGACCTGTCCAGTCTCAACCTGAGTTGGACCGGAATCACTGATGCCGGCCTGAAAAAACTCAGTGAATTGAAAAACTTGGAGTCACTGGAATTTGCAAGCAACATCGTTACCGACGCCGGATTGACGGAACTCAAGGAGTTCACCAAACTGAACGACCTGAATCTGGGTTTCTGCAGGATCATTAGTGATGCAGGCGTGAAGGAAATCGCCAAAGCCAAGAATTTAACACGTCTCTACCTGCACCATATTCCTGGAATCACGGACGAAGGAATGAAGGAACTGAGGGAACTGAAGAACCTGGCGCAACTCGAACTCTTTAAAACTGGCATCACCGATGCTGGCTTGAAGGAACTGAGTGACCTGAGAAACCTCAAGTATCTCAATATCGGCAATACGAAAATCAGCGATGCCGGTCTCAAACATCTTGGCGGGCTGACGAACCTGGAAAGTCTCGTCATGGGGGGCTCTCACATCACAGATATTGGTTTGCAGGAAATCAGTGGTTTGCAAAACTTGAGACAAATTAGTCTTTGGGGCAGTTCGATTACAGACGTTGGATTAAAGGAACTCCGTGGTCTCAAGAACCTGCAACGACTTTCTCTTGGTGGCACGGGCGTCACGGATGCTGGACTGAAAGAACTCACTGAATTCAAAAGTCTGACGAGCCTCGACCTCAGCCAGACAAAGGTCACGGCTAATGGCGTCAATAAACTCAAGGCTGCTCTGCCAAACTGCGAGATCGAACGATGAGTTGTTGCTGATGGCTTCATCGTGCATTCCTCAATGCCGAAATGTCAGCTCCCACGATCGCGGGCAAGTTCCGGGTGATTTTTTCAACCGGCCAGTCCCACCACTTGATCGCAAGCAGATCGTTTACAATATTGCCGGGAAACCGTGGCTTGATCACCTTTGCCGGATTGCCACCGACCACCGAATAAGCCGGAACATCGCTCACGACAACTGACCTGGTAGCGATGATGGCTCCGTCGCCGATTTTCACTCCGGGCATTACCAGAACGTCATAGCCCAACCACACGTCGTTTCCGATCACGGTGTCGCCCTTATACGGCAAATCACCTGGGGACGGAATTATCGACTCCCAACCGTGACCGAAGATGTAGAATGGAAAGGTCGAGAAACCGCTCATCTTGTGGTTCGCACCATTCATGATGAACCGCACGCCACGGGCCAACGCACAGAACTTGCCGATTATCAGTTTGTCGCCAACGAACGGAAAGTGATACAGCACGCATTTCGTCTCAAACTGTTCAGGGCCGTCCGGATCGTCGTAATAGGAGTAGTCCCCAATCAGGATGTTCGGATTCTTGATCATCGGCTTAAGAAAACCGATTTGCGGGAAGCCAGCCATCGGGTGTGGTTCATTGGGAGATGGGCCGCGCATTTCATGCTCCTAGACTTGATTCATGGTCTGCATTTTGTCCTCGGGCACGCCATCAACTTTGCCTGCAACGGATCAAGATCTGCCAAACTGTGATCAGTGCCAATTTCGGTCAACGTCGATTCCGGGAGTCCGCTGTGCTTGACCGACTCTTCACTGTCCGTAATTGGGATTACTTCATCATTCCGACTGTGAAGAATCACAGAGGCTGATCATCTTATCCAACCATTGCAATTTTTGCTTTTGCAGAGATGGCAGGGGATGACGATACTTATTGGTCGTGCCTTCCTCAAGAATACCCATGATTGTCCGATTGCTGGCGATCTTCGACAAGCATCGTTCGATCAACGGGTCCAACTTCTCGCTGAGGCCCCAGGCATAGACCAGCGGCATTCTTCTGCTTTTGGGAAGTTTCAGCGACAATTCTCGCTGTCGCGCTGCGGAGAAAATGGAATGCGAGTCAAAATCTGATTCGACTTCTAACCTGTGGTAAAGCTTGACGAAATGTGGGCTTTTCGAACAACGCAGATCGGACAAATTGAGAACTCGCACATGTTGCCATTGGCAATGATGCATGACTCTCATCACCTGATATTGCGTCGTATCGGGTTTCGTCCGAACCAACGAAATCGGCATTTCGTGGATGTCTTCAGCACGAATGTGATTACTTACCGGCGCGAGTGGCTGCGAGGACCCCGGATTCATCATGATGAAAACCGCATCGGGTTTTCGACTGGACAAGTCCGCGTGGTTTTTCGGTGTTCGGGATTTGTTGACCAGCTCCAGCACACTCCTGCACTCAACAAATTCACCTGATGCAATCTCGGCCGTATAAAAATGGCCGAATACGTCGTAGTTTTGCATCAATTCCCTGGCTGGAATGAACGAACTCATCACTGTAACTCCACGGCATTCTTTGGAATTCGAAACATAACACCAGAGAACTGACCCTGGCATGCTTGAGCGAGTGTTGTCTGATCTGGTGGCCCATGGTGGGTTAAAGGAAGTGAGAACTTGATGCTTCCTGAACGAATATGATCACACGATCGCAAATGTCATGTCATCCACTGGTCAATCGCCACAGCGTCGGTCCAATATTGAAATGTGTTCGCTGGAATTGGAAACCGTTTGGTCTCGTAAAAGGCAAAGAGCTGGTCATAGAGAGCGTGCGCATGGACTTCCATTCCCAGCAGAGTCAGGCTTCGCAGAATTCGAGAAATCCTGAGCCAGTTGTGGTTGGGCCAGGCCCAAACGTCAGGAATTCTGGTCGAGAAATTTTCACCTTCCACGACCTTTCCGTCGGCATTCAACGCGAGACCAAGGAAGCTCAGAATTCGCTCGAATGACTTCATCAGATTGGCTTTAAGACCTTGGTCGTTTTTAAAGTCAGCAATATCGTCTTCGGTGAGAAGTGGGGCAGCTGAATTGAACTGGCTTGGCTCCAAAAGCGGGAACAGCCACTGAATGAAGTCATGTACTTCTTCAAGTCTGTCGTCATCCCAGATCCAGATGTCCTTTAAGAGCCGACCTTCGATATCGGTCGTGTTGCCACGGTAGAAGTCGAGAAGACGAGACATTGGTTTGCTCCAGAATGAAACTGGTCATTCGATTAAAAAAGAGTCATCAGGGTATCTTCAACGACCCTGGACTCAATAGCCATTGAGACCGCGTCAGATTGGACGGACTCATTCATATCAAGTCAGTCACAATCCTTTCCAGCTCCTCAATAAATGCGATCTGGGCAGAATTGATCTTCCGTCTCGCAACAACAGTGTCAAAGAAATCCGCTCGGTCGATTTCGGGAAATTGCATTTGTCGCCCCGATTTTGGCGGCCATTCCATCGTGAAACTATTGCTGACGATTGAGCTTGGATTGCATTCGCCTTGGAACGCCCAGGCGTGAACGATTTTGCCACCCTGTTGCTTGACTGGCGTCAATTCGATGAATGAACCGGATGGCGTGATCCCCAGTTCTTCCTTGAATTCGCGTTTGGCGGTTTCGAGCAAATCCTCATTGGGTTCCACTTCTCCTTTAGGAATTGACCAGGCCCCATCATCTTTGTTTTTGAAAAATGGTCCACCAGGATGGACGAGCAGCACCTGCAGCTGTCCAGCAGGCCTGCGATACATCAACAATCCAGCACTGATCTTGGGCATTGACGGCAACCTGTTTCATGCGGGAGTTTCATAATGACGTAATTCTATCTGTCCGGCATGCAACCCGATAGAATGGCGGTTTTGCCGGACAATCAAACCACTTAGGAGAATCAGAATGGCAACTTTCATCACCACCATCAAGTTCACCCAACAAGGGATCAAAGGCATTGACGACAGCACGAAACGCGCGGCTGCACTCAAAGCAGCGGCCAAGAAGCTGGGTGCCAAGGTCACGAACATTTTTTGGACTTTGGGCGAATACGACGGGCTGTTAATCTTCGAAGCCCCTGACGATGAGACCGCCATGACCGTCCTGTTACACTTGGATGCCCTAGGAAATGTCCATACGACGACCGTGCGGGCATTTACCGCTGCAGAGATGGACAAAATCGTTGCCAAGGTCCATGTGAGCTAAAGTCATGAGTCGTCATCGACATGGCTAGCCCGCCCCAATCCTGAAGAGGTGAGACTCATCGTGGGATTGGTTACGGCTCAACAATTCCTGGATGAAGAAATGAAAATGATCTATGGAACAAGCAAGGTCCGGCATCGTCTTGGATTCGCTGTCGTGGTTCACGCATCGTTTATCAAGGAAACGCTTGAACTGCTCAAGTAACTTCTCGCCTGAGCATCCGCGCAGTAATGACTGTCGGAATCATTGGTCCTGACGCTCACACGAGAATTGTCACTGGTCACTTGAGGCGAAAGAGCATTTCACAAATGACAAGTGATCAATGGCAAGTGACCACTGCCCGAGTCGATATCGTGCGGCAGTCATTGAAGTTCGGATTCTAAACAATGATCAGCAGACTTCTTGCGGGCCGCAACAGCAATAATCCTTCAGGGACAGTCTATGAATCTTCAAGGATGGGAAACGATTATCCAGCAGATTGTTGGAGAATTGAACGGTGAGCCAAAGGCATCAGGCAGAAATCGGGTACTCATGAAATGGCGTTCCAAGTTAGAAAAGGAACCGCCCCATTTGCAAGTGCACCAGATTGACGAAATTATACGAGAGGCCAGGCGACGAATCGAAGCCGCGGATGGCTCGTAAACCTCTTATGGAAACCGGAGCCTCAAAGTGGCTATCAAAGGGGCTTGCCACTATCGTTTAGACGAGACTGGACAGTTCTTGTAATTTGTTGTCATCTCAGCGATGGTGAATTTGCGGTAACTTTGGTTCAAACGGGAGCCAAGTCTGTCATTGCGCCCCGAACCAACGATGCGGCTTGCTTTCCGACGATTTCGATCGCAGTCCGTCGACGTCTTCACACAACTTATTTGAACACCACGCCACTCCACGC
Organism: Planctomycetaceae bacterium; assembly: GCA_028291565.1. Classification (GTDB taxonomy): domain Bacteria; phylum Planctomycetota; class Planctomycetia; order Planctomycetales; family Planctomycetaceae; genus JAKFVC01. The sequence goes on from JAQGHT010000158.1 coordinate 7,046, forward strand.
TCACCAACGTTCCTGGGTCCGTCGATTAACGCATTTTGATCTGTTTTTGTTCTGCGCACACATACGCTATTCGTGTGTCCTGCACCTTTATGAATTCCGGATAAGTCTTGCATCTGCTTACATGTCCAGGCACGCGCCGCGAAATCAATTTCAATCGCTACGACTTTTGTTGCATCGCTATTGCATCCAATATCCAGTGAGCGCCTGCTCAAGCAACGGGCCTTCAAATTCAAGGTTTGGTGACGTCAATGACTCCAACTTGAACAACAAGAACTCTCTAACCGCTTGCCTTTGCTCTGAGTTGAGCAATTCTAACCGTCGATCACCACTTTTGGCGTTTAATAGTGTAAACATGATGGAATAGCACAAGTTGTGGTCCCCCACACTGTCAATCAAATACGCTGGCAAATGAAACCGCATTCCTTCCGCATCGAAATAACAAAGAGCGATACTGTAGTCGCTTAGAATCTCACTATCGAGGGCTTCCCAATTCTTCCTTTCGTCCATTTCACGGTAGGTTGAAAGGGCCTTGGAGTCGGCATATCCATCCAATCCTGCGCCTTCATGGAGTCCGATACCATCGCCCAATTGCACTCCTCGGAACGCGGCACGAATATGTTTTTCGACATCACCTCTAGTCATAGCAGGTACCAATCTCCGGGGCTGGATGGCGTTTTTCATGACTGGTCCTGGGGCTTACTCCCCCAGCCTGTTGCATGTCGCCCGTACGAGGCTGAGATATTCCATTAGGACCACAACTTTCTCGAAAATCCGATGAAGACAGCGAGACTTCAAAACGGCTCCCTCGCTTTCCCATTTCAAACACGCCCTACGTTTTTTTGGTGGTCACAGCGAACCGTTGGAATCGTCTCTTCCAGCGTGGGCCGGCACACACGTAGGGAGCATTTCTCGAGGTGTTCCAACCGACGGCTTGCTGAATGATTTGGAAGGCATGCGGACCATCCAGAACGTCGGCTTTCATCGCGATTTTCGCGAGCGATTCCACTGCGGCCCACAGTTCGGGAATTGTGAAGGCTTCGTCCACCCATTTTTTGACCACGCGCGCGAACCGAATTCCTTGTTTCCGATCGGGATGGCAGGCCGCCATGATGCCCCACACGCGGCTCAAGTCGTGAGTCTCATCGTGCCGACATTGACTGTATTCTTCGACGGCATTCTGCAGCCAGGCGGGAGAATTCTCGTGTGCCCGGTTTTCGGCACACAGACCGGCCAGAAAGATCATGATCCCCCGCGCGGCATGGAATTTTCCACTCTGACCGCTGGCTTGAGATTCGCGGATCCAATTCTCAATGTCGAGCGATTCGGTCTCGACGGCGCCGTAGTTCGTTGCAGTTCTCCGCATGTCGATGCACTCGATGTCCAATGCAAAAAACCACATCATCACCGCATGCCCGGCTTCATGGTAGGCCGTCCGCCGCAGTTGTTGCTGTCTTGCCATTTTTATATTAGCCATGAACAAGATTCTAAAGAGTTTAAACAATGACACGCAGGCGACAGATATTGGCACTGTGACCCCACTGTTTTCTGTCTGACAAGCGGTAATCGCATCCGCGCTTGTTTCCCCCTGACGTTAACCGATTTTAATGTATTTCGATTGCCGTGACCCGTCCTAATGCTATAGTTGGTCGAAGATCGCTGAGCTCGACTGGGGCACGGGGTGGCTTTTTTGAACGCCCTGCAGTCGCTCGTTGACTTTTCTCAACTTCCCAATGTCAGTTCGTTCCCGGTTTTCGCGGGGCTCCATGCAAATGGCGTCGCAAGTCTGCAACGTCGTTGTTCGGCTCCACAGAGTCCAACGCGATTTATGTTTGTTAGCCGCTCAGGAGTTGCTCATGTTTTTACAGGATTTGCTCACCGCATTTTGTCAGAAGTTGAGTGAGTCAGCCCGCCCACTGATTTGCCGGCGGCCGATCAAACGCAAAGCATGCCTTGGCCGAAGCGGCGTTGAGAATCTGGAACAGCGCGCGTTGCTCAGCGTCAACACGGTGTTTGATGTCACCAGCCACGAACTGACGGTGACGGCCACCCACGGCGAATCGATCAAGATTGGTACCGATCAGCACGGCAATCTGACGGTCAACGGGCACAGTACGAACAATTCTGGCTCGCATCATACGAAAACAGCTTCTGCAACAGGTACCGGAACAAGTGCCGGATCGG
>JAQGHT010000178.1 GCA_028291565.1 Planctomycetaceae bacterium
TGCATGGCACGGTTGAATTCATCCACATCGAAACTGTCATTTCGCGTCGGGCGCGAGTACTCCGATATGATTTGCAACATCTGGCTGGCTCCCAGGTGAAGTGGTTGATTGACGCGAAATCGTGAACGACTGTAAATAACGTTGCGTGATTCTGGGGGGCGCGTTTTGTCGTGCCACTGCTTCGCGAGTGTACTCACTCGTCAAGCAGTGCCGTAGGATGGGCACTCTTGCCCGTCGATGACCTGACAGGCCGTAGGCAACTTCCGACAATTATTGATGAGAGGATCCTTAGCGATGGTGTCTCAGAATCGTGCAAGGTGATTGAGGGTGGATTGGCAAAAAAAGTTGTACCCAATTGGCGAGAATTCGCGGCGTCACTAATGGCGGAATAGTTAAGACTTTTTCATTCTGACCGCCCATTGAAGCTGCCAACCGAGCTGATTTAACTGTAGGCGATGTCTCTCCGAGACTCGCAGTCGACGAGTTTGCCGTTCAGGCAAACTCTTCGACGAACCAGTTGTTCGGCAGGTTCTCAATGGGCATCTGCTCTATTGAGGTCATTTCGGCCGCTGCAAAGCCGTGTCGATCCGGGCTGCGATTTCATTCAAAACATGTTCAAAGTCCGAAGCCAGGTTTCGCCCGGACAGCGATTCCGAAGTTTTCACCAGCCGACTCAGCATTTGGTGAGTGGACACCTGATGATAATTCGAATTGCTTTGTATCTGGTGCTGAACCGCATTGGCAATTTTCGCGGCCGTGACTTTTCCATCTTTCGAGTCTTCCTGCAGCTTCTCCCAGACAGCTCTTCGAGTTCCCGGTTTCAATTTCGCCAGTTCGCGGCATTGGCTCTCAGTGGTGGGGCAGATTTTCGTCCCCGCCAATTCCACCAGGACTTCTCCGGCCCGTTTGTAGCGGCTGGTGTCCGACATGGAATAATTCCATCTCAAAGCACAATAGCGGGCGAGCGAGCGGTGTGGCCGGTAGAGTTCTTCGGCATCGATCTGAAAGATGAGCTTCGCAATCACGCTGAATTCGGCGAGGCCTCGCCGAAGGTCCTGCTCGTAATCCGTCAACCTGGCCTGGTCCTCCGCGGCCAACGGACATGTGTGTGAAATTTCCCCTGCACGACGCGCGACAGCCTCGGGCGATCCGCAAAGGTCGGGGCAATCGGTATCCGGCGTGAAAGTCGTGGACGGTGTCTGTGCTGACATGGGTGAACCTCGCAGAAAAAAATGGTTGCGGCCAGTGAACGGGGGGGAATCAAATGGTACTGACCGTGAGCGGAATGGCGCTAGCCACCGGTGTGTCCTACCTTGGACGGAATGGCACTAGCCATCTCAGGGACCAAGTCAGATTTTCAACCTGTCCGAAATCGGACGAGTGATTCACTGGACCGACAGATTGAAAATCTGTAGCACGTCTTTTTGTAACGCAAGAGCCACCAGGGGACCAAATGGGCCAGTCACAACTTTCAGTTGAAAGAAATGCCGAATCGATGCTGGGGCGAATCAATCCGACGCGTTTCAGCACCTTGCCACAAGGTGCGTCCCAATCGTTCTCGTGCCATTGCACGACGAATTCTCGCGGCGAAAAAGCGAGTTCATCAGCGCAAGTACAGTGCCAGTAAACGGTACGGAGCGGCAAGAGAAGCTTCTTGTGTGCGAAAAAAAATTTCGCCGGTGTGACACACCGAATGGAGCACTTTTTCGGATGCCGTCGATTGACGGACAAACAGTGAAATGGGTGCCACTGGCTTCGCCAGTACTACCCGCAGCAACGACGAGGGGTCTGGCTCCGCAGAATTCAGAATTGGCGGGGAACGGCTCATTGATAAGCTGATCGATGTTCCGCCAAATCTGAAATCTGAGGTGCCTGACCCCATCCGGGTGCACTCGTGACATCAAAAGTTGCTAATACCAAGACAACCGCGTCTGAATATCGCTGATGACGTCTGGCACGTGACTTGGCGTTAGCTGCAACCCCGCAGACGGCAAGACTGACCGCGGTCACTGAGGAGGGATTGGTGGAGTCGGAAGAATTCGTGACGCGTACCCCATCCCGGTGCGCTCGTGACATCAGAAGTTGTCTATACCGAGACAATTGCGACTGAATATCGCGGATGACGTCTGGCAGTGCCTTGGTGTTGGTTGGAACACCGCAGACGGCAAGATTGGCTGGGGTCACTGAGAATGGATTGGCGGAGTCGGAAGAATTCGTGAAGCGGACCTCTGCAAGGGGTCAGGCACCGCACATTTCAGATTTGGCGGATTCCGATCTTTGCCAAGGCCGATGTATTTTCCGCCAATTCTGAATTCTGCGGAGCCTGACCCCGCGTTGCCCTCCCGTGAAAATCAAACTCGAATGTGTTGTCGATCAGTTGTTGCATGATCAACATCTCCATTCCAGTTCAAGGGAGGGCTGCGTCAAGCCGCAGCACTCCAGGGATTCCTTGCCACACCCGTCGATCAAATCACGCATCGAGCAGTGCGCGGCCCAAGGCCAGCTGGACACTCTGAGCGGTGCTTCTCCGGCTGCTTCCCAGGTCAATGTCGAGGCGGGGCACGCAATTGGCCCCTGCGCGAGGTCAATCTCCCCCAGCACAAAACTGGCGAAAGTGATCTCAGGATTAGCGAAGCAACAATAGTCGGTACTTCAACCACGCGACAATGTCGCGTGGCTGTAGGACGGACATTCCTGTCCGTCTGGCGCGATGTCGGCAGGGGGGACGACCTGCAAATGGTTCCGACACCTTTTGATTCGCCAGTCCTAACCGGAGTGCACTGATCGACCAACGTCTGCTCATTAAGCCACTCTTCTGGCCCATCCGCGCAACACCGGTTGACGGCAAATGCATCTCGCTCTACCTTCTCGCGTCTGCTTCGACGACAGATTCAATCTGCCTGTCTTTATTTTTTGTTTTCAGGAACTTGGACGAGGGGAGTGTCCAGCTGGCCTTCTTTGGGAACGCCACCAGCTTGGGCCCACGCCTGGATCAGGCACAGCAACGACTGGCACAGAACAACAAAGACCGTCTATGTAGGCTTGCGATTCACGGCAGGCCTTCACTGGAAATCGTGTGGATACCCGGTACCCAGACTGGCCGCTCGGGCCACACGGTGGAGTGAGATCAGACTGTGTCCACGCCGTTCGAGTCCACGATTCCCGGGCGAACGCGGACCAGCGGCTTTTTTGGAGCGGAAGTCAACACCCCTGCCGCATTAGGAAATTGAGCGTCAGAGGTCTATGAAAACCGACACGCCATTACGAAAGTTTTGGCTCGTAACATGACGCTGGATGCCGACCCCATCAGTTTCCCGTCAACCAATCCCCACTCGGCACTGCTTGACCGTTGAGTACAACGGCAAAGCAGTTGGTCAATTGCAAGGAGTTTTGAACGTCAATAACAGCGCCACGCAGCCCCGCGTGTGTGCGGATTTGCATTGAGTTTTGTTTTAAGTAGACTGGCACGCGAACCGCGTAGGCCAGATTCTATGAAAAAGCACGCGAGCCGCGTACACCACAGGAGCTCCCCCATGCGCCGAGAGATCATCACTCGCCGGTCATTGCCGCACTGGTACAAACCGGGAGCCATCTATTTCCTTCAGGACGGGGAGTTGAGTGCATGGTTGAGTTGGAAATGAAGTTGTGGTGCATGCGAACCGTAGCATACGCGGCTCGCGTGTGTGTATTTGTATTGCATTTTTTT
>JAQGHT010000183.1 GCA_028291565.1 Planctomycetaceae bacterium
AGTCAGTCACCATCGGTTCGCGCTGCAAGCGTCACACCCTGTCGCAGTCTGCCTGGATGACAAATCGATATCAAGCCACGTCGACGCACTCGCTTGCGCTTCGGGCTTGTAGAGGTACATGAATCATCCGGGATAGACCGGAAGGAAGAGAGCGGAAAAACAACGACCCGTTAGACAGTCAATCCATGTTCCGATCGAATACGCCGGACTTCGCCCATCACGGCTTCGATAATCTCACCATTGCGGTCCAGCGCCTGGTATTGATAAACATTCACGCCCAGATTCACACCCCAGGTGATCAGCGCCGCGGTCATGTGAATTTGACCTCCCGTCAGCCCCCAAAATCCTCGAAAGTCCATCCGTGACGCCGGATCGGCCGCAGCGCCTAACGCTCCAGTCGCAATCAACAGCAGAAAGCAGACCATCATGAGTGGAATCGTGCGATATTTCAAAGTCTTGGTCTCATTGTAATAGTCCCACGACAGGCGGTAGGCCGTGGTGGTCTCTTCCAACCAGCGGCCTGTCCCCATGAAATAGGTCAGCACGACCGAATGGACGAGGGACGTGAAGATCAACGAACCCAATCCGGCCAGCAGGTGATACCCCACAATCGTCTGCGATTCCCGCTGAGTCGCATCTCCAATGCTCATTCCCAGAGCGAATGTCGCGGCTGTGGCGAGAGCGGCGAAAATAGCCAGTGTCAAAAAGATGCGTGTCACGAAGTCGAGTCTCTGATATGAAGGAGCACGGAATGCCAACCTGGATTTTAACGCCGAATGGAATCGATCCCAAGGACTCGGTCGCAAGAAGTTCGCCAATCCCTACGATTGATAACCACAATTCCAAGGTTCGGCTTCGAAAATTGAACCGCCCCTGATTAAAATCACCATCCGTTGATGCGTTCTCAAATCATCCGCCAGTTTTCCCTTCTTTCGAACATTCGAACAAGACATGCCCGGACATTGTCGCCACGCTCGCTTTAAATCGGTACTGGCGACCCAATACAGTCATCCAGCCTGCCAAGTGACTTTGGCGAGGGGAAACTAATTGCGTTATCCGTGTGCCAAAAACATTTCCAGGACCATCCCATGAAAATCACGGCGATTGAAACTTATCCTGTCTGCATTCCCCTCAAACCCGCGCGGCGGATGATCTCGGCCTTGGGCCAGCATACCGAATCACGTTTCTTGATTGTGCGAGTGCTGACTGACGCTGGCGTGGAGGGTGTTGGTGAAGCCACTGTGACACCTCGCTGGAGCGGTGAAACAGTCTGGACAGCCAAGTCAATCGTGGAAGATGTCCTGGGGCCGGCGGTAATAGGACTCGATCCCCACGATATCGTGGGGATCGAGCGTCAAATGGCACGGTTTTGTATCCACAACTGGTTCGCCAAGTCCGCAATTGAAATGGCCTGCTGGGACATCCAGGGCAAGGTCGCGGGAAAACCCGTGTACGACCTTCTAGGTGGAGCCTGCCGGCCGCTGTCAATTCGCTGCCGATTCTCAATGGGAGCCTATCCGCCCGAACGAGCTCGCAAACGGGCGGAAGAGCTGATTCAAGAAGGCTTCACAACGCTAAAAGTGAAGGTCGGCACAGTCCCGGCAGAGGACATTGAACGTGTGCGAATCGTCCGCGAGGTGGCCGGCCCGAATCCGGACCTGGTCATTGACGCCAATTGCGGATGGGATGCAGCCACAGCTATCGCGGCAGTCCATGAATTGGAAGACTGTCACATCGGACTCTTCGAACAACCAACGCCCGATGGTGATTATGCCGCAATCGCGGAAGTTCGGCGTTCCATTAAGCCCCTCGTCATGGCCGACGATATGTGCTTCAACCTGGTTCATGCCCGTGAACTGATTCGCAATCAGGGTTGCGATGTCATCAGCGTCTATCCCGGAAAAAACGGCGGCATTCGCAAGTCCCAGGAAATCGTGGAGTTTTCAGGACAACATGGCGTCGCCTGCAGTATCGGCTCGAATCTGGAATGGGACATTGGCACGGCCGCCATGTGTCACCTTGCCGTGGCCTGTCCGAATTTGCAATTGGAACGCTTTCCAGGCGACATGCTGGGCCCCGACTACCACGAATTCTCCATCGCCCGAAATCCCATTTCCATTCAGGGACCAATGGTCACCATCACAGACCGCCCGGGTTTGGGAGTCGATGTCGATTGGGACGTTGTCAGAAAGAATGTCATCAGATAGAGCTTTTTCGCACTGCGTATTCACACTGCGTATTTTGGAGCGTGAATCTGCGCTGGGATGAATTCAGAGTTGGTCTGTCCCCATCAAACCATCCACGATTTCCGACTTTTCTGCTGAACGATGCAAGTCGGAATGTGCAATCAGCTTGCACGATAGTCGTGTCACTGATTCGTATTTTCGACCTCACCTTGTCATACTACGTTTGTCGCCATGCGGGCGATGCCATCCGGGACGCGATCCCCTGGCAACTTCTGAGCAAGAATACGGGAGGCAGTTCTTGATTTTGCCCAATTCGGGTCAAGACACGCGAACAGTCGTGAATCCAGTTCAACCGGCTCAGCAGCTTTTTTGTGCCGTAGAACTTTAGGAATCCGACTTACATGGTCCATACACAGACAACCGACACCCCCTCCTTTGAAAGCCCGCTGGCCGACGCCGTGATCGTCGCTGACGTCGCATCGGAACTCGAAACGACCTCGAGTGTTACAGCCGAAACATCACCCCCAGAACAAGTGGTTTCAGAGAAAGTGGCTACCGACAAACTGCCCTCGGTCAAGTCCGCAGCTGACAAGGCGTTGATCGAAAAGATCCGGTCCGCAAAGCCCAAGGCTGACAAGCCGGCTGCGGAAAAGTCAGCGGCGAAAGCATCCGCCAAACCAGAAAAAGCGGCTCATTCCGAAAAGCCTGCCGATCCGGTAAGCGTTTCGGAGCCCGAGACCACTGGTGACGGTTTCACCGGCTTGGGTCTTGATGAACGGCTGCTGAAAGCCTTGATTGAATTGGGCTATGAAGAGCCGACTCCGATTCAACGCGAAGCGATTCCTCCACTGCTCGAAGGCCGAGACGTCATCGGTCAGGCTGCAACTGGAACCGGAAAGACGGCGGCCTTTGCGTTGCCGCTGATTCAGCGCCTGGTCGGGCTCGACAAGAAACATGCCCAGCCTGCGGCACTGATTCTGGTGCCGACACGCGAACTTGCCAGTCAGGTCGCCGAGGCCGTACATCGTTATGGCAAATCGCTGGGCATCAGTGTCCTGCCGATTTACGGTGGTCAATCGTTTAGTCAGCAATTTCGCGCCTTGCAGCGCGGCGTCGACATCATCGTCGCGACGCCTGGTCGCGCCCTGGATCACATCCGACGCGAAACGTTACAGCTCGGTGGATTGCTGACGGTAATTCTGGACGAAGCCGACGAAATGTTCGACATGGGCTTCGCCGAAGATATCGAAGCGATTCTGGCTGAAACTCCAGAAGTCCTGCAAACGGTGTTGTTTTCAGCCACATTGCCGCCGCGTATCGCCGCGGTTGCCAAGCGACATCAAACGAATCCGGTCCATATCCAGGTGGCTCGCGAAGCCAGCGAGAAAGGTACGATTCCCAAGGTTCGGCAGACTGTTTATATGGTTCAGCGGGCTTACAAATTGTCTGCCCTGGGCCGAGTTCTCGACCTGGAAAATCCTTCGTCGGCGATCGTCTTCTGCCGAACCCGGACAGAAGTGGACCAGCTGACGGAAACGCTGGTGGCCCGAGGCTACCGCGCGGAGTCGCTCCACGGCGGAATGTCACAAGAGCAACGTGAACGCGTGATGAAGCGGCTGCGAGGTGGCTCGGCTGATTTGGTCATTGCCACTGACGTAGCCGCTCGTGGGCTAGACATCGAACAGCTCTCGCACGTGGTAAATTACGATGTCCCCACCGATCCTGACGCCTATGTGCATCGCATCGGCCGAGTCGGACGAGCGGGCCGTGAAGGTGTCGCCATCACACTCGTTGAACCACGCGAACACCGCATGTTGCGACAGTTCGAGCATGCAACCAAGCAGAAGATCGAGATTGCCCAGGTCCCGACCGTCGCCGACCTGCGAACGCGACGTCTTGATCTGACGCGTGCTGCAATCCAGGAAACGCTCCTGGAAGGTGATATGGAACACTTCCGTGTCGTCGTCGAGTCTCTGTCCGGCGAATTTGATTTAATGAATATCGCCCTGGCCGCAGTCAAACTGGCCCATCAAGCGACCGTCGGTGACACTGAAGAACCCGAAGAAATCCCACCGCCGCGGCAATCACGGGAACGGCCGGGACGTGGAGATTCACGCGAATCCTACGAAGGCGGCGGCCGTTCGTCAGGCGGCGGGAAATTCGGACGTGACATTTCCCGGGGCCGCCCGGCGGGTGGATCAGGTGGCATGGCCCGTCTATTCATCGGCATCGGACGAAACGCAGGCATTCGGCCGCAGGATCTGGTCGGAGCCATCGCTGGCGAAGCGGGAATCAGCGGCAGCGATGTCGGTGCGATCGAAATCAACGACCGGTTCTCGTTGGTCGACGTGACAGAGGCATCCGCCAGCGAAGTGATCGACGCCCTCCGAGCCACCAAGCTCAGGGGCCAGAAATTCGTCATCCGCCGTGATAATCGGGAATAGGAAATTGGCCGCTTGTTTCGGCATCGCTTTTCGGTCCCGCCGCCACCCGGCTCGCCCCGATGGGTCGCTGGCCTTTGCACTACTCCTGTTCGAAAGAATTCAGATCGGAAGCCGTGCAAAGACCACGAACTGCCCGCCACGTGGGTGTGGCGAGCGATCAGTGAAAACTGCCAAGCAAATGGCAAATAAATCTCGTTGAACGCTTGGATTTATAACCAATGATTCTTGAAGGGATCGTTACCAGCACGGATTCCGCAGGTCAGATCAACATCGCCCCCATGGGGCCGTTGGTTGAGCCTGAGATGGACGTTTTGCGGTTGCGTCCCTTCAAGACTTCGCACACTTACCAAAACCTGAAGCAGCACGGGCAGGGCGTGTTTCACGTCATTGATGACGTCCTGCTGCTCGCGCGTGCGGCGATCGGTGAATTGGACCAGTTGCCCGAACTCTTTCCGGCGCAAAAGATCAAAGGTCAGGTTTTAAAATCGGCCTGCCGCTGGTACGAATTCGAAGTCGTCGAGTTGGATGATTCGCAGGATCGAGCCGACATTCTCGCAAAAGTCGTCCACATGGGACGGCTCAACGATTTTTTCGGCTTTAACCGAGCCAAGCACGCCGTTTTAGAAGCGGCAATCATTGCGACTCGTGTGCATCTGATGACGCGCGAACAGATCAAAAACGAATTTGACCGGTTGCAGATTCCGGTACAAAAGACCGCCGGCCCGAAAGAAATTGAAGCGTTCGGGCTGCTCCACGATTTCGTGAATCGAAAGTAGGACAGGTTTTCAACCTGTCCGTGTTCGTTCGTATCGTGACTAGCTGGCGAGAGCGGTTTAACCTTGAGTGTTCCGCGATAAACAGTAAATTCGCCTGTCAAACCGCCAAACAACCGGAACACTCAAAGTCAGCGTATTCAAGCGCTTTGTGCGCGCTTTCACTCGTTTTGACGGACAGGTTGAAAACCTGTCCTACTTTCACGCGTGCCGCCCCACTTTATTGATCCGGCCGTGAATATCGTTCAGAATCCAGTGGAAGGCCACGAGGTGAATCGATTCCACCATGCCCATGTCGTCGAGCGGCACGTGCAAATTCTTTTGCCCCAGCGACTTCAGCTTGCCACCGCCATAGCCCGTGATGCCCCAGGTTGTCACCCCGTGGGTGTTGCCCCATTCCACGGCATTCAAGATATTCGGGCTGTTACCACTGCCGCTGATGGCGATCAGAACATCGCCCGGTGACGCGAAATTCTTCAACTGCTCGACGAAGACGCGGTCAAAGCCTTCGTCGTTACCCCACGCCAGAATGTAGGGCGTGTTGTCCGTCAGACTGAGGACCTTCAGGCGTTTGATCCCTTCCTTCGTAAAATCCTCGCGACGCAGCGTGCTCTTTCCCAGGTCTTCACAAAAGTGGGACGCATTCGAACCACTTCCGCCGTTGCCGCAAATAAATACGAATTTGCCGTCTTGATACGCCTTGAAGATGTCATCAGCCAGGCCCGTGATCTGAGTCACGTCCAGCTTGTCAAACTCAGCAGCGCAGCGTTTGAGATAGTCTTGAGGATTGAGTTCCGTACCTAACATGTGAGCGATCTTTCTTCCGCCAGTGATGAAATTTCCCACCGGCCGTCAACGATGAAAATTCAATACCTGCAGCAGGCATCTTGGTTGTTTGTCTGGAATAGTAGCAGATCCAATTCCCGCCAAAAGGGGTCAGGTGGTTCAAAGTTCATTTTTCACGGGGTTTCGGTGAAAAATGAACTTTGAACCACCTGACCCCAGTCTTTTGACCCCGGACGATCGACATTACGTCAGGGTGACTCGCCGTCCTGATTTCGCGGACTCGTAAATCGCCAGGATAATCTCGACGCTTTTCCGCCCCTCAGCTCCATCGACCAGCGGTTTGGATCCAGTGCGAATCGACTGCACGAAATCTTCCAGTTGCCGCAAATGGCCTTGATAACTGATTGCTTTCGGATCGGCGGCTCCGCCACCGCCTCCGACCTTTTGGGAGAATCGGTCTCGAACCTGCTGGTCTTCCGGCGTTTCCGGTTCGAATTTCCAGAGCAGCACATCGTCTTGTTCGACAATTGCAGACCCTTGGGTTCCGTGGATTTCGGTCTTTTTCAGCATTCCCGGCCAGGCGCTGGTTGTCGCTTCCATCACCCCTAAGGCGCCGTTTTTGAAGCGTACGACTGCAACGCCGGTGTCTTCGACTTCGATTCGTTCGTGTGCCAGCGTGGCCGTCACCCCGCTGACTTCGACCACGTCTCCCATCAGCCACGCCATCAAATCCACATTGTGAATCGCCTGATTCATAAAAGCTCCGCCGCCATCCAGCGCCCACGTCCCGCGCCAGCCACCGTTGTCGTAATACGCCTGAGTCCTCCACCATTTGACGTAGGTATCACCCAATGTCAGCCGACCGAATTTCCCGGCATCAATGGCCTGTTTCAAAGCAATATTGGCGGGGCTGAAGCGCGAGGGAAAAATGGTGCAAAGCTTGACCTTAGCCTGAATGCAGGCGTCAATGATCCGATCACAGCGTTCGAGAGTGATTTCCAAGGGTTTCTCGACGACAACATGCTTGCCAGCGGCGGCGGCACTGACCGCAGGATCCAGATGCGCGCCACTGGGCGTGCAGATGTTGACGATATCGAGGCCGGGATGCTTCAAGAATTCGGCGTAATCGGTGTAAATCGCACACCCACCGACCTGGTCCGCGATCTTTTGTCCATTCGCGGGATTGCCAGTGTGGACCGCGACAACCTTGGCGTCCGACATGTCTTGAATTGCCCGCGCGTGGAACGAAGCAATCATCCCACAGCCCACGATTCCAAACCCCATCGCCATTGGATCACTCCTTAAATGCCACTTAAATTCCACAGACAAATGCCACAGTTATCACCGGGCACAAATCTTAATATCAGTCAAACGACAAACTGGACTATCTCCAAGCGGTCTAATTCGCCGTCTCGCGCAATCCACGTCCACCAGTCAAAACGCCGATTTTTAGTGTTCGCGGCCACGAATGAGACTATTTCAATACTGATCCCGCGATCAAACGTCTCATTCTTAAGCGTGCGTCGTAAAGATTTCGACAAAGATCATACTCAGCGCCGCCGATTTGGACAATTTGTTGGACAATTTGCCGGGCCGCTCATTTTTCGGAAGACGTTACATCAGACTCGTCAAACAGATCTTGAAACAGTTGATCCTTCAGGGCTCCCGCGACAATCGCGTGGGCACGTTCATTCGGATGTGCATAGAATCGATTGACCATCAATCCCTCCGACACATGCGGCTTGAGGACCGGTTCGA
>JAQGHT010000216.1 GCA_028291565.1 Planctomycetaceae bacterium
ATGTTCCGTTATTGAACGTTCCGTTGAAGTTGGAACCGTTGGTGCTGGTCACAAGCAGACCATCATCCTTGGAGTTGGCGACCGAAACATTACTGAAATTGAATACCGCCTGGCCACCATTGTCCAGGACGCCATTGATACCGCTGTTCCCGCTGCCGTTGAATGAACCGCCAGTCGCATTCGCGATGAGCTGTCCGGAATTCGAAACATTGAAGCGAATTCCATCATGGGTCGCGTTGTTACCCGTCGTGTTGGTCATGTTTAACGTGGCTTGTGATCCCACGCCGCTGACATTGGCCTGGATCGCATTGACCAGGCTGTTGTCGAAGTTACCACCGGAAATCGTCGTCGCCAGCGTGGCACCATTCTGCAGGGTCATCAACAATCCGTTTTGATGATTGTTGTCCCCTGCGGTATTTGTCAGATTCAGGCTGCCAGCCGAGTGATCCATCGTGATCTGAATCGCATTACGATCAGGACTCGCGGCATTCGTTCCCGAATTCGTGAACGAACCATTCGTAAACACGCTGCTGATCGCGGAGCCACCGGAAACGTCGAGGTACAGACCGCTCGCTCCCGAGTTGGCAACGGTTGTGCCATCGAAATCGAGTGACGCACTGGAGCCCGTTTCAACGATCCCACGAATTCCATGATTACCGCTATTGTTGAACGAACCACCCGTTCCCGAGGCGGTCAGGTCGGCACCATTCTTGACCTGGAAGATGAACCCATCCAAGCCGCTGTTTGTCGCCACAATGTTGGACAAATTCAATTGTGCCGAGGTCGCGTTCCCATCGACCGTCGCATTGATCGCGTTCACACCGTTGTTTGAGAAGTTCCCACCGGCCAGGGCCGCGGTCAACGAGGCGCCACTCTGCAGATTGAGCAACAAGCCACTCAGGCCGTTATTCGAAGAGGACAACGCCCCGGCGAAGTTATTCAGCGTGCCTTGAGAACCGCTCGACAGGTTCAGATTGATACCGTTCCCGCCGCTGTGCGAAAAATCTCCGTCTTGAATATTCGCCGTGAAGACTGAGTTATTCGTCGCGGTGACATTCATGCCATCTTGAGCCGCATGGTCCGCCGTGCTGCGAACCAGACCCAGATTCACTGTGCTCTGGCTGTCAATACTACCCAGGATGCCATTGGCTCCCGCGAACGACATGCTGGCATCAATGAAATTGGCGTTCAATGTCGAGCTGTTTGACACCTGGAATTTGAACCCGTTGGTCCCCGCATGATCAAGCGGAGTCGGATCGATCGTCAAATTCAACGTCGAACCTCCATCCACTGTCGTATCCACTGCGTTCTGTCCCGCATTGGCGAAGCTGCCATTTGTCACGTCCACGGTAAAAGCTGAAGCGTTCGTGATTTCGGCACGCAATCCGTCGACACCCGCATGATCTGCGGGAGTGCCGGTCATTGTCAGCGTATTGCCAGTCGAATTGCCGTCAGCGACGACGTGGACTCCATCCAATCCGGAATGGCTGAAGTCGCCATCGGTCACAGTCGCGTTGATCTGGGCCTGATTGCTCGAATCCAAAACCAGACCATTGCCAAATCCGCCGCGAGCAGTCGTGTTCGCCATATCCATGGACAATTTGCTGTTGGGATCAACGGCGGTCAACCGGACGCTGTCGCCGGATGTCGAATTGTCAAACGTGCTGTTCGTGATTTGGGTATCCAATAGGCCGCCATTGGCCACCTTCAGATCCAAACCCGATTGATTGGCACTCGCCAGATAGCCGTCTACACTCGCTTGAATTGTGGAATTGTCGGCGAGAATCGCCAATGCCCGCACATTGTTAGTGACCGACGCCATATCCGAGATCGTGAGGTTCAATGGATTCGCGTTGACGTTGTTAATCGCAATCGCATCTCCCAGGCTGCCGTCGATTGTGCTGTGATTGATCTTGCCTGTGCCAGCCGCATTATTCAAGACGATGCCACCCAGTGCCGGGTTGGTAATCGTGAGATAGTTCAGATCAAAGTCAGTGATACCCGTTCCATAAATCGCGTGTCCACCCGCATCAGGCAGAATGAAGGATGAAACTTCGTTGTTGTTGGCCAGGGTGACGATGTCGCCCGCGGCATTTCGAAGCGTGGGAGTCAGAGAAGGGTCGTTCGTGAAGCCAGGCAGATTGAAGGTCCCTTGCATCGCGACCTTGCCGAATGCAGCATACGCGTCGAACAGATGTTCGCGGCCTTCACCCAACAGACGTTGATTGTCCTTCAAAGCGATGCCGCCGTCGTAATCGCCGTTACCATGCTTGACGAGGATCAAATCCACGTTGGCCGCGGCTTCAGCCTGGGCCAGAGTCTGAAAGGGATGCTCGACGGTGCCATTTGCGACACCGGAATTATTCGAGTTATCAACCCAGGCCACGCCAATCTTATGATGGTCGGTGATATCCCGAGCGACAACTTTAATCGGAGCCCGAAAAGTATTGGTCGCGATTCGCCAGTTGCGTTGCACCGGCAGATACATTCTTTCCTTGGTCGTCAGACTCGGGAAGGCACGAATCGGACGGCCACCCCCCAGGCGGATATCGACCTGCAGATTGACCAGCGTTCCGAATGTTCGGTCGTCAGTCACAATGCCCTGAACAGAGAGGTCATCGCTTAGCTGAGCTTCCAGACGGCCGCGGAATCCCTGGACATCTTTGTGCGAGTTCGAGTTGTAAGCATAGTAGCCAGTATAGCCACGCAGCCATTGTTGGCCGCCCGGCAGCAAGGGAATTCCAACTTCCGCGTCACCACCTTGCAAGGCTTCCAGGAAGTTGGCCTGTCCGCCGAAGAAGATCCGATTGCCCTGATAGAAAGGATCAGATCCGATCGTGGCGCCACCAGCTGCTCCCGTGAGCGGCCGCACCGAATCGCGAGTGGGGAAGTATCCGTTGATGCGGCCATCCCAGAAGCTGCCGATCGTTTCGAAGCTTGTGGTGATCTGGCCGAAGCCGCCGATCGGTGAATTTCCCCAGTTGTTGTCGTAATAGACCGCGGCACCGACGAAGCGGTCCCAGTCCGTCATGTATTGTCGAGCACCAAGTCCCCAGACGCTGCCCACCATGTGGTCATTCGTCAGGAATGTTCGGGCTTCACCATACAGCATGGTATCCGAGCCGAATTCGGTAAATGGCAGCCAGCCGCCGAACTGGGTATAGCCCCCATCGTTCCAGCCCACGCCATTTCCAGCGGTATAGTTGAGGCGAAAATAGCCTCCATTACCGCCGACATTCACGCGGCCCGTCAAATCATCACCCACTGATGTTGGATCAGTCGGAGTTGTCACGGGTTGCTGGAAGCCTAGAGCCGCTACGGCGAGCAGTATCAGGCTGATTAAACTAGCGCGGGTCATCGACATGTGTCTGTCTCTCCAGATCAACTACCAGCCAACCCGGAGTCGAAGCCGGGCGGCGCGGTCTGGACGGCGGCACCTGATCCATCAATAGATAGACCGGGTCCCTGTCAAAACGACGGTTATTCTGATTCTTCGGATAAATAGGGAAGTAAGATTGAATCAAACAGGTGGGGTTGTGCGGGTTTTGTCTACTGTGCTGAAAGTACGTGAATTCACTTTTTTGCGGATCTCTCGTTTCACGCCGGTTCTTCCGAGAATTCCCATTCAAAATGGGATAACTGGGGGGCAATGCGGTCCATCTCAACCCGGTTTTTTTGCTTTGAATGGAGATTCAAAGTGGAGAACATACGATGAATGAGAAGGATATCGTGAGTTGAAGTTCCAGCTTGAGCCGGCGGAGAAACACTCGGACAAAGAATTCCGGTACCGCCTGAGGGGCGAGACTCCTACGACGGAGTTCCAGCTTGAGCTGGCGGGACATTTTGACATTGCAAACCCATTCCCAGTTTAATTCACCCGCGTAGTCGATATAATAAATCCAGTGCGCACAGGCAGAAATTACCGATTGCGTCTCGTTCGGTTCAATTCTGCCATCCGGACCTCCGGAAATGGACCGGGAAATCAACTTCGCTGACATTCTTGCGATTCAATACATGCGTTTGCGACAAACTGAAGGCAACTGATGACGATGAGTCTTCAATGTTTGATCTTGTTGTCGGACTTGCCCTGCAAAATTTGGTGCCTTAAACAAACAATCCCAATTGCTTCACCCGAAAGGGTTTCCGATGCCAGCGACTCTCGAACAGCGCAGTGGAAATCAGCCTTATGTGGATTGTGATGAGTACGTTGACATTCAATTGTCAAGAACTCAGTCGCAAATCAAGGCCACCGAATTGCTGCTCTCGGCAAGCGCCTTGGGTCTGGCGGTGTTGGCCTATGTGCTCACCTTCGTGGTGCTCGATCAATGGATCATTCCTGGGGGATTTAGCGTTTTCGCGCGCGCCATCTGGTTCGGCCTGCTCGTGGCTGGTGGCGGAAGCTGGCTGACGTCTCGAATTTTGATACCGTGGTTCAAGACGGTCCATGAACTGTATGCGGCCAAGATGATCGAATCGTCCGATCCGACTTTAAAGAGTTCCGTGCTGAACCTGGTCGACATGCAGTTGAATGGAATTTCGTCGCGGTCTCCCATGGTCTTGCAGGCCATGGAAAAGCGCGCGGCAGTCCAGCTTTCCCGGGTGAACGTCGATCATGCGGTCGACCGCAAGGCCCTGATGCGACTTTCGTACACGCTGCTGGCAATGCTGGCTGCCTGCGTTCTGTACGTCGTGTGTTCTCCCAAAGACGCTTTTTCGTCAGTTCAACGGCTGTTGTTGCCGGTCACCCAAACAGCGGTTGCCACTCAAACGTCGCTGGCAAATATCACTCCCGAAGACACTCGAATGGTTGCGGGTGAATTCTTGACCGTGGAAGTCGACGTGCTGGGGCAGGTTCCGTCCGAAGTGAAACTGCTCTTCACAACCGACGATCACGAATATGTCGACCAGCAGGTCGAAATGTTGCGACTGGAAGACGGGAATCCCCGCTTTCGCGGTGTCGTCAGCGGTGAAAAGGGCCGTGGATTGATGCAAAGTCTGGTTTACCGCATTGAAGCCGGCGATGCCCGGACTCGGGACTTCAAGATCGACGTCGTCGAACCCCCCTCGTCCCAAGTCGAGAAAATCAGTTACGTCTATCCGACTTACACGAAGCTCGAACCCAAAACCCAGTCAGGTGGTTCGATCGAAGCCTGGGAAGGAACCAAGGTCTCTATTGCCGCCGTGACGTCGATTCCGGTCACGTCAGCGGTACTGGTGATGACCGAAACCGATGATCCGAAAGGACGGGGCGAGGAACTTCGGATGTCGATCCGCGATGGCAAATTTCTCTCTGCGGGCTGGACATTGAACTTCCGCAAAGATGGGACGTTCGCGCGTTATTACCACATTGACTGTACAACGGCGGTGGACGAAAGCGATCCGCGGCCCACGGTCTACACCATTAAAATTCAACCCGATCAGCGTCCGGATGTCTCATTGATCCACCCCACTCAGGATCTTGAGCGACCCGCGAACGTGACTGTTCCCTTGTCGGTCAAGGCGTCAGATCCCGACTTCCAGCTGCATTTCGTAACCCTGAGAGTCGAAAAAGGAGGGGAAGAAATCCATGCGGCCACGTTGCTGGATACGGAACGTCAAACGTTTGAAGGAACCTACGATCTGGATCTGGAAAAACTGGGCAAATCAGGCTTAAGGCCCGGCGATGAAATCCTGTACTGGATTGAAGCCCGCGACAACAAGAAGCCGCACGGAAATCGCACAACAACCCAGCGGATGAAGATCAAGATCACTGATCCCGTTCAGGCTGAAGAAGCGAATAAGCAGTTGCAACAGGATCGCCAGCAACAAAAAGAAGAACTCGATCGTCAAGATCCCGAGCGGAATAAACGAGATCAGGGCGCTGAGCAGCAACCGCAGGAAGACCCCAATCAACCACCACGGAAGCCGAACAACGGCCCGATGCGGGACGATCCCGAATTCAAGAAGGCGCCGGCTAATCCGAAAGCCCCGGAACCCGGCGAAGAAGCTCAGCCAGACCCGCAGCAGCCGAATCCTCAGCAGGGTGAGAATCCCAACAAGCCTGAAGCGGATCAGGCGCCGATGCCAGGCGACCCGCCTAAGGCTCAACCCAATGCTCCGCAGCCCGGGAAAAACGAACCACAAAACGGCGACGGTCAGCCGGGCCCGCAAAATCAGGGGGCGAAGGCTGGAACTAAGCCCGAAAATAGCGCGGGAGGAAATTCGAAGAGCGAACCTCAGGAAACAGATCCCAAGAATACCTCGAAGCAGAACGGTGCCAATCCGTCCAAGAACACGGGTGGATCTGATCCTGCGCGCAAACCGAGTCCTGCAGACCAGCAGACGGCCCTGAACAAGCTTTTGGAAAAGCAGGAACAGGAGAAGTCGAAGTCCCCGCCCAACCCAATGGACAAGAAGCCGGAACAGCAGCCCGAGGAACAGCCGGATCCAATGAAGTCCAATGAGTCCGAGAAGTCGGAAGCAGGGCAGGCCGGTTCCCAACAGCAGAAATCAAAATCGCAAAACGACAAGAATGCCAACAAGGACCAACAGCCAGGTACCAACGGGCAATCTCAATCGGGCGCGAACCAGGAGTCACCTGAGCAGCCACAAAATCAACCGGCGACAGACTCGAAGCAGCCATCAAATCGCGATCGAACTGAGAAGAAGCAATCTGCGAAAAAGCAACCGGGCGGAAATTCCTCAGAAAAGTCATCTGCGGACAAGAAGAACACGGACCAGAAGAATGCGGAACCGATGACTGCCCAAAATCCGGATGCTGCAAATTCCGACACGGAAAAGCCAATGCCCGGGCAGGCCAATCGGGACAATCCCAAATCCAAGCAACCGCAAGGCAGCCAAAAGACTGAAGCCAACAAAGTACCAATGCCCGGCAACAAGCAGGGGAGCGGCGACGAAGAACCAAAACCGGAATCGGTTGCCGAAGAGGGGATGAAACCAGAGTCCGGTGAGAACCAGCCTGGTGCCAGCTCGAAACCGGGAACCAATCCCAAACCGTCAGAGAAGACAGCAGAACAGAAATCCGCCGCTGGTCAAAAGGGGACTGAACGAAAAACAGGGGCCGGACAGAAAGATGGCGAGGATTCCAAGACTGGTTTGGATCAAAAGTCGGCGGAAGAGCAAAAATCGGCTGCGCAAAACAAAGTTTCGCGATCGAAGCCAAACTCGGCGCAGCCGGGTGACAAGAAGAACACGGAATCAAATCCTGCGGGACCAGGGCAAAAGCAGGACCAGAATCAAGACCCCGACGCCGGGACTGAAGGAACTCAAAAGTCCCCGCAGCCCGAGCAGAAGCCTGGCAAAGTTCCGATGAATCAGCCCATGCCGGGTGATGCTGGCGCCGATCAGCAGGCGAAGCCAAATCCGGAAAAAGAGAAGGACCCCGCCGGGGCTGACACAGGCAAACCAATGCCACAGCCGGGTGAAGGCGACCCGATGAACGAGTCTAAGGAGGATCCCAAAGGCGGCGCGAAAAACGATCGCGCGAATCCTGACGCCAACTCTCCGCCTGGAGCGCCAGACAAAGGTATGCCGCCCAAACCCAACAAGGCTGGGAAAGATGGCGGAAAACCACAGCAAGGCAAGGCCGGTGCCGAGAAAGCCGAAAAAGATGCCGAGCGGGGGAGCGGACAGAAATCGAATGCTGGCGGTCAGAAACTCGACGCTGGTGAGATGCCGAAAGACGTAGAACCAGGAGCTGCAGATCAGACCACTCCTGACAAGGAAAACGCGTCGCCGACAGGCAACAGCAAGGCCGGCAAGAAGCCTATGGCCGATGTTGGGGGGAATCCCATGCCCGCCGAGGAAGGGCCGAACGCCGAAAGGAAAGCCGCAACAGGTGATGAAAAGGGGCCAGCCACGGGCGCGGATATGCCCGACGATAAGGCGCCTCGGGCTTCGTCGGACGTCAAGAAAACGCCCGGTTCCAAGGACGGGGTGAAGACGCCCAGCAAGCAACAGGTCCGTGATCCGAATGCGGCGAAGTCGAATACAACAAAAACGAAACCGGACGGCACCGAAAACCAGGAAGAACCTCAGCCTGGCACGGGCGAAAAAGCAGAACACCCGCGAGAGAAAGCACCGGGCGCCGATCCATCGCAAAATGAACCTGCACCCGGCAAGGGAAAACCCAATCAGAAATCGCAAAAGCCCGATTCGGGTGAAAATGGTGGCGGCACGCCTCAAGATCAGGGGACGGAAGGCAGTAAGCAAGAGGGAAAGGGCGACGACACAGAACGTCCGGGCGAACAATCCGTCGCAAAGCCTGGACAACCAGGCAAACCTGGCAAAAAACAAGGTTCAGGAGCTCAAAAACGCCCCGGCGACAGCAAATCTGGGGAAGAGAAAACAGCTCCTGAACAGAAACCGGATGGCACTGAAAAGCAGTCCCCATCCGATCCTATGACAGCGGAATCTCCCAAGCCAGAAGCGTCGTCTGACGAATCCGAATCCAAAGCGCAGGAGACTGCCAAGAACGGAACTGAGAAGAAAAACAGCCCAGGCCAGAAACCAAAGCCAGCAGGCGGACAACAGGATGCTAAGAATCAGAAATCGACGCCAGAAAAGAGCGAATCTGGAGCCGGTGAGCCTCCAGCTGGCCAGGAGCCACCAGAAGGAAGTGCGAAAGAAGAGGGTGGTCAACCAGAGAGTCAGTCAGGCCAACCGGGCAAGGCAGGCAAATCGGGTTCAAAGCCTGGAAAACCAGGTTCACAACCTGGCAAGAGTCAGGCAGGGCAGTCGAGTCAGGGCGGGGGAAACTCTGCTGGTGGGCCAAAAGACAACGGCGAATCCGGAAACGATCCTGGAAATGGCCCCGGCGACGCCAATGGGAAGCAGCCCAACCAGCTGCCACCAGACGAACAAGATCAGGCCGCCCAGGAGGCGGAAGAAAAAGCGAATGAAGAGTATGCCAGAAAGGCTTCGAGCCTCGTGCTCAAGAAGTTGAAGAAAGAGCTGGACCGCGGCGAAGTCGATCCCAAGATGCTGGAAGAGCTGGGCTGGACCAAAGACGACATGCAACGCTTTGTGAAACAATTGGAGAAACAGTTGCAGGATTCTGGAGACGATAACAGCGCCGAATCAGAAGCACGTCGCAAGCAGTTTGAAGAAACGTTGAAAGCGGCAGGCGCGAGTTTGACCGGCAAGACGAAGAAGAAGACCGCCAAAGCGGGTCCGACAACTCGCGTCGATGAGACCGGAGCACGGCGGATTCCAGTTCCCCTGGAATATCAGGAATTGTACGAAGAATACAACAAGGACCTCGCAAAACCCGCGGAGGCCGGGACGAAGAAATAATCAGCTTCCAGGACATCGAATAGGGGATTGGTCAGCGAGCCCGACCGGGGTAGCCTCTGTAGCCGATCTCGTGAGAGCTTGGGAGTGGTTCGCTCCGTTTCGAGTTCGATGCCCAAGGTTTGAAAACCTTGACTACATGATTTCTGTAGCCAATCTCGTGAGAGATTGGGAGCGGTTCGCTCCGTCTCGGGTCCGATGTCCAAGGTTTCACAACCTTGGCGGCTTGAAAATCAGCGTCCGAAAATGCCTCACGGCGTTAGCAGGCGGGGTTGTTCACGGCATGAGACGAGTCGTAACGCAAGTCTTGAGCTCGTGCTGTAGAGAATTTACCGCTTCGGGGGCGTCGCAAATCGAGCGCAACCTCAAGAATCGCAGGCATATACGTACGAATTCGGCTCCCGGTTCACGCTTCACCGAATGAATACCAGATCGTCGCAGACTGCTCTGCATTTATAACGTGGCGCCTCTTTATAATGCATCCGCCTCTCGTTGTAACCGTTCCGCGAGTTCTCCAGCGGATTCTTGCCCCGTGATTGATACGGCCCGGCATTCGGGGAGATTGCGGAACCAGGTGTGTTGCCGCTTGGCGAATTGGCGGCTGCGGGTTTGAATCAGTTCCAGCGAATCGGAAAGTGAAATTCGACCTTCGAGGTATTCGAGAACTTCTTTGTAGCCCAATGCCTGGCCGGCGGTGCGACTGAGGCCTTCTGGTAGCGAGCGTAAGGCTGTCACTTCGGCGACGAGTCCCGCGTCAAACATGTGCTGTACACGGCGATCAATTCGCTCGTAAAGCCATTCTCGGGGCGGTTCGAGCCAAAAGACATTCTTTGGCCGCGCGTCAGGGGGCAATTCCGCCTGCAGTTGAAGTTGCGACAACGGAGTGCTGGTTAGCTCAAAAACCTCCAGAGCACGGATGATGCGACGCTGGTCATTCGGATGCAACCATCTTGCAGACTCCGGGTCGACCGCTTGCAACTGGTGATGCAAAGTACCGCAGCCATTCGTTGCTTCGACTGTTTCCAGACGATGACGGAGTTCCCAATCGGCTGGAGGTCCTTCAAACAGTCCACGCAACAGGCTGCGCAAATACAGTCCCGTCCCGCCAACAAACAAGGGGATGTGGCCCCGTTGGACGATTTCATGACAAGCCTGGTCGGCGGCAGAGAGGTATTCCGCGACGCTGAACTCTTGGTGCGGAGCGATCACATCCAGCAAGTGATGCGGCACGCGGGTCTGATCGGCGACTGAGGGCTTGGCGGTGCCAATATCCAGGCCTCGATAGAGTGTCATCGAATCCAGCGCGACAATCTCAGCCTGCAGTTGCTCGGCCAATTCCAACGCCACAGCCGATTTTCCAACTGCCGTCGGGCCGGCCAGCACCCAGCTCCGCAACAGAACTTCTGAACTCAGATGCATCTCATTTGTCTTCGTCGTCCTCGAAAGTTTCCGTCACATCAGCATCGTCGAACAGCTCTTCATCTTCATCGGCAGGCTTTTTGCCAGCTTTAGACTTACCGGCTTTGCCTTTTCCTGAGTCTTCTTCTTCAACTGCCTCTACAGTCTCAGCGTCATCATCCTCATCGCCCTCTTCTGCCTTTGCTTTGCCAGGTTTGGGTATTTTCGGAGGATCATAATTCGAATAATACATGACCAGGATCAACACCGGCATCAAAGTCAGCGGAGCAGTACAAAGCACTGTCAAAATTGCAAAGACCATCACCATGGTATTGGCGCCGGTCGGTTGATCAATCAAATACATGCACAACAAATACGTCAAGAATCCCGCTGGACCGGCACCGATCAGAGAGAGTAAAAACAGTTGGATCTTGCTCACGGTTGAACTCACCAGCGGAAAAATTGTTTTAAGGAAAAAATCTCGTATGCCGCTGACCGACATGCGCGGGCGAAATTTTGGGACCAGGCAGTGGGCGCGACTCGAGCGATTCGGTTTGTTTGAAGCGGTTTGCCGCGCTTGCCACATTCCGCAAGCAGCCACAACTTCATGGCGGACAAAGCTTCTCATATGGTAAATCGGCGAATGAACCCAACGCAATCCGCATTCCTGGTGAATCATGCGAGATTCTTCGCTACCGATACAAGCAGCTCAGAGATTGTAACGAATGCGCTGACTGTACCGCGAAATTCTCGATTCGGAACGAACGCGTTTCTCGTTCATCAGAAAGCGGGAAATCCGTTTTCATTGCGGCTTGACACTCCAACTGAGACGATTATAACATCACGAACTTAGTTATGGGCCGGGTTGATAGCCGCCGGCGGATGGCAGTGGCAGCCTTGGTCGAACTACACGAAAGGATAGAGCGTGGCTCACATCGTCGCCGAACCTTGCTTCGCGTGTAAGTACACCGACTGCGTGGTGGTTTGCCCAGTCGAGTGCTTTTACGAAGGGGAACAGATGTTATACATCGCCCCTGAAGAGTGCATTGACTGTGAGGCTTGCGTACCGGAATGTCCGGTTGCGGCCATTTTCCACGAAGACAATCTGCCTGCCGAATGGGCCGATTACAAAGAACTGAACGCCGAACTCGCGAAAGCGTGCCCGGTGATTACGGAGAAGAAGGAACCATTGGCTCCGCCTCCCGCATAAGTTCCGTGAGATCAATTTGGCGTTATTCGTTGACGGGATAATCATCTCGTTGGCTTAAAACGATGAGCATCTAACCTCTAAAACACCTTCCGGTGTCTTAGAGGTTTTTTTGTTGCAACTTGGCGCGAATCAAGTCGAATCTCCAGAATCGGCCGGCAAACGTGCGGTGATCGCGCCAGGATCCTTTCGCTGCCAAGATTCTCGTAATCTGGCATAATCTTCTGGCGAATCCATGTCGGCTGTCACTCCGGCGTCATCGACGTGAACTTCACAAATCGCTGATGATCTGTTTCTTACCAGCCAGTTGACCCCGTTTTTCGGTGGAGTTTGATTGACTTCCGAGGCGAAATTCCACGAGAACAGAGTTGGATGCCCGCGCTGTCCGCCGAACGTGGGGATGAGAATTTGTGGAACTTCGGGACGCCATTCCGCGCGAAGAGTTTTGATCGTCGCGGCAGTGACCAGGGGGTGATCGGCTGGAATCAAAAACCAGCCGCCTTCGCAGGTCCAGTTCGAATGAATGTGCTGCAACCCGAGTTCGATGCTTGATCGCATGTCAGGTGGATCGAGCTCAGGTGTCACTGCAATGACATCGAGATTTCGAATTGTCTGCCTCAAATTGGTATCGCTTTGCCGCAAAACAATTACGATCTGCTGGATCCCGGCCAATTGCAGCTCTCGAATCAGTGTTTCGATCACCGTCGATTCTCCCCAAGGTAACAACAACTTGGGGCATCCCATCCGACGGCTTAATCCGGCTGCTGGAATCACAACTGAAAAGATGGGTGTCGCCGACATTGAATCAATTTTCATTGGACGGGGTATTTAACAAAATGGACCGCCATTTGGACTGGCGTTGCGCTTTTTCGCTTCATATCATTGAATGCTTGTGCGATAATAATAAGCGATGGATGCGGTTTTGGTCAGGCTCGACAAAACCGCCCCCTCAAATTCCGCTACGATTTCCGCCCGCGCCTGCCCTGCCTCAATGGAGATGAAGATGAGCCTCAATCGGAATTGTGCCGGCGTTTCACGTCGTGATTGTTTGCAGCTCGGATTGGGGGCATTGCTGGGCGGGACCTTTGTTGATGCATTGAAATGGCAAAGTGTCGCACAAGCAGATTCCACCTCGAACATTACGCCAAAGGCCAAGAGTTGCATCCTGATTTGGATGGACGGCGGGCCAACTCATTTCGAAACCTTCGATCCCAAACCCAACGCCCCTGCTGAAATTCGAGGCGAATTCGGTGCGATCGATACAGCGTTGCCCGGAGTTCAGTTTTCACAACACATGACCAAACTGGCTGCGAGCCTGAATAAGTTTTCGATCATTCGCTCAATCCGCCATGATCAGAATAATCATGGAGCCGGTAATCATTACATGACGACCGGCGCTCCGCCAAGAATTCCTGTTGCTTGTGGTGCGTTCGTCAGTTTTCACCCCAGCCTGGGAGCCGTCACCGCCCATGAACGCGGCACGGACAACGGCTTGCCGGCCTATTTTTCATTACCAACCATGTCGCGTTCAGGCGGGCCCAATTTTCTCGGCGCCAAGTACGCTCCGTTCGTGGTGGCCGAAGATCCGAATCAGTCAAATTTCCGAGTACGAGATGTCAATTTTCCTCGTGATTTGACCAGCGACCGATTTAGCCGGCGAACCGACTTGCGCAAGCAGGTGGATCATTTGAAACGAATTCAGGAGCCCGCTGCCGGAGATCCTGTCAATTCATTGGATGAGTATTACCGGCAAGGCTTTGAACTGGTTCACTCGAAACAGGCTCAGGAGGCCTTCGATATTCAGCGCGAACCGGATGCAGTACGTGCGGCATATGGCAGGAACTCTTTTGGACAACGGGCGCTGTTGGCCCGGCGGCTCGTCGAAGCAGGTGTGCCGTTCGTGACTTTGTACGATGGCGGGTGGGATCACCACGGCGATTTGTTCGGCGCCTGCAGCAAACGATTGCCTGAGTGGGATAACACTGTCGCCACTTTGATTTCCGATCTTGAACAACGTGGCATGTTGGAGTCCACTCTCGTGGTGGCGCTGGGAGAGTTCGGACGGACTCCGAAACTTTCCACATTGCCCGGTCAATCGCGCCCCGGACGCGACCATTGGGCTAATGCCATGTCGGTATTGATGGCCGGTGGCGGAACACCTGGTGGAAAAATCGTCGGAGCCACGGATCGCAACGGTTACGCGCCGATCGATCGAGTTCTTTCTCCTGAGAACTTCGCATCAACAGTCTATCGCAAACTGGGAATCGATCCCGACAAGATTCTCTATACGCCACTTGGCCGTCCAACACATCTGGTCAGCGACCCGACACCGATCACGGAATTGTGCTAGCACGGTCCACCTCTGACAACTTCCCACAGAACTATCTCAAGAATTCGGGGATGTGTACGGTGTTGATCTAGACCAGAATCAGAGAATCTGGCAGACTTCCGCTCAATTCTCCGGCCACATGTCCCACCAGACAATTCCTCGCATCCAGTTTTCCTGGCCAGCGAACGAATTCGTCTTCGTTCCAATAACGCCTCGATCCTGCCCTACTGTCCGCCCCTACGCACGGACCACTTTCCCCTGTCTTCCTTATGGAATTCCGTCAAACAATCGGAGTTGGTCCTATGCGCCCCTATGCCATTTTCGTGCTTGCACTTCTGGGTGGAAGCAGCCTGACTGGTTGTGCGTTCTTTCAAGATCTGCAACAAAAAAAGGCAACGGAGCTCGACAGCTACCACGACGAATATAAAGTGGCAGGCGATGAAGGACGCGCCGATCTGCCTCGCGAAAAGGAATCAGACGGGCTGACCCCCTGGATGCAAAGCTCGAAGGCGCGTGCGATCGAAAAGAATCTGGGTATTGATTGATTTTTACTGTTCGCGGCCACGAACGAGTCTTTTTCAATACGGATCCCCGCGATCAATCGTCACATTCTTTACCGTGCGCGGTATAAGAAGCCGAAGCTTATTCGATCGACAGTTCGATGCTCTTCTGCTCAGCGGCTTCTTTCACCGTCACCGGGATGATCCAACTGATCATTTTGGGGACACAAACGGCGCCTTTGCCATCTTTGCAAATCTGGTACGACACTGTCAGTTTGAATTTTCCGGTACCAGTCTTGGAAGCCAGGGGCACTTTGAACGCAACCTTTCCCTGGTCCGCTTTGAATTCTTCCCCCTGATTCAACTGATCCTTCGCGACCAACGTCTGCTCACCTTCGGCGGTGAGCCGGAATTTCGGGTCGAGCAGGGGATTGATATGAAAGCCTTTGGGAATCTGCAGCGACACGTCAAACTGCAAATGCTCACCACTGGAGACCGACTGGGCTTTGACTTCACGGGGTTCTGGCTCACCAACCAATGTGTCTGTGTCCGAAAGCTTTGGCGTCGCGAGTCCTTTCAATTCCAGTGTCGACACCTTGTTCGACTTCAGGTCAACGACACGGATGAGGTGGTTGTTCGTATCCGCGATGTAGAGCTTTTCTCCTGCGAACGCCAATCCTGCGGGCTCGGAAAACTCGATAGGATCATTTTTCGCACCCGATTTGCCCGTTCCCAGATACGTCTTTGCTGTCTGCTTCTCGATATCAACAATCTTGATTTTATGATTGTAGGTATCCGCGACGTACAACTTTCCGTCGCGATAGGCAATTCCGAGCGGATGTTGCAGCCGTGCCTTATCACCCTTCCCGTCGGTATCACCGAATTCGAACAGGCAGCGGCCTTGTGGTAAGTCTGATGTCCCGACCAGGGTCGTGACTTCTCCACCCGCCTCGAGTGATATCTTTCGCACGGCAGAACCTTCACTATCTACGACATACAGATTCTTGCCATCCGTGGTAATTCCCGACGGCTGAGCGAGGGCCGATTCTGGCAACAGACCATTCAAAATGTCTTCACGCCCTGAACCCGCGTAAGGACGAATCGATTCGTCATCCAACACCCAAATCTGGTGTGGACCGGCCATCGCGATGTAAAGCGAATTCTCGATTTTCTTGAGGTCCCAGGGGCTTGAGATGTCCGTTTGCAGAGGCTTTCCGCCCTGGCTTCGCATTCGGTCTTGTTTCCCCGTCCCGGCGATCGTCTTGACTTGCTTTTTCTCCAGATCAACTGCCCGGATCGTATGATTTTCCGTGTCGGCGACGTACAGCAAGTTTCCTTGTAAATCCATACCTTGTGGATGATCGAAACGCGCCTCGGCATAGGTCCCTTCTTTATTTCCGATATTGCCGGAACCGATCACGTCCAAAACTTTGCCTTCCAGGTCGGCAACGACAATGCGATTGTGGTTGCTGTCTGAAATGAAGAGCCGCTTACCCGCTTCATCGGCGAGAATTTTCCCCGGAAAACGCAACGGAGTCTGCGCCGACTTCCCGGCTTTTTGAGATTCAAGATTGAAGTGGACTGGGGAGCTGTCGAGTGTTTTCTTGGCCTTGTGATAGGTGATCAATCGATCGATCACAGTTTCCAGCACTTCCCGATTTCCTTCACCGGCGACGAATCCGCAATAGTTTCCTTCGGGATCAATCAATACCAGCGTGGGCCAGGAATGAACCTGGAATTTACGCCAGATCGTCATGCTGGCGTCGTTCACCACGGGATGTTTGATTTCATACCGCAGGATGGCCCCCTTGATGTTGTCAGTGTCTTTTTCGTTATCGAATTTCGCCGAATGGACGCCGATCACGACCAACTCGTTGGGGTATTTCTTTTCCAGAAAGGCCAAGTCTGGCAATACGTGCATGCAGTTAATGCAGCAATAAGTCCAGAAGTCGAGCAGGACAACCTTACCTCGTAATTCCTTGAGGCTGATTTCGCCTGAAGTATTCAACCAGTCCTTCCCGCCATCTAAGCCGGGGGCTGGAAATCGTTTCGGAAATGGATTACCCGGCGCTTCCTCGGGTTCTTTCTCGGCCACTTCGGCCTCCTTGTCCTTTCCGGGATCTTTGCCCGGTTTTTTCTTGTCGGCTTTTGCAGCAGTTTCGGAAGGTTCCTTCTCGTCCTGGGCCGACAAGAGCGTCGTCACTCCCACACACGTAACGATTCCAAGAATGCAACAGATTCCCAAAATCGTAAGATTGCGAAAAGTCATCTGCTCAATCCTTCACGGTCTGTTTTGCCTGCAAATGCCGGAAACGGACTTCGTCTTTGAACTTGTTTCAGACCAGTCAAGGTGACGGGTCCGACGAGGGATTTGGAAACTGCCAGACGCCGTGTCAATCAAGACGAAAACGTCCGAACGGCAGAGGTTGTCCAATGCCGAATGGCCTAACGTCGTGTCATCCCGCGAGACCTCATTCCGACTCGCATTTGACGCGTCAACGTTCATTGATCTTACTTGCCGTGGGGCGATTCTGCCAAGTGCAGAGGCCAACTTGTTTCAAGTGCGATTGGCGGTGGTGTGCAAAAGCGATATACTGTCATACTTCATAACAACCAATTGGAACCATTCAAGATGCGACGAGTTTGCAACGCGTGCCGAAAAGAGTATTACCCGGATACGACACCGGGTGGTTTACTGGCGCGGAATTATCAGAGTTGTCCCTCCTGCGGCTCAAAAAATACGGGGGCGACAGTCGGGAGTACTTCGAAGGGACCGAACCAGAGGGTCCCACCGCCATCGTCAGTGGGTTCTGGTTTCAATAATCGGAAGCCACCAACGCATTAACCCGGCTGATTCACCGCTTTTTATGCAGAAAAATCAACCGCCGGGCGCTAACTTCCAGTTGCAGACGGGGACCGTTGGCTAAAGTTTTGCGCCAACTGCCCCAAGGACCAGAGAATCAATAACTGTCGGATTCAACGATCGGGAGGGCGAGGTTCCCACCGAGCCTGGGCGAGCTTTAGCTCGGCGTCCGCCGGAGGCTTTTAAAGGGCCTCCGGCGGACGCCGACCTGCGGTCGCATTAGGCTCGGTGGGAACCTCGCCCTCCCAATTCCGACAGTATTTACTTTGCCGGTCCTAAAATTGACTTTCGCCCTCGCTTGCCCTCTGGGCGACATAACACGGCTTGAAAACGATTCGATTTCGACCGTGTGCAGCATGACAACCGATTGGAATGTTTTAAGATGCGACGAATTTGCAATGGATGCCGAAAAGTCTATTTCCCGGTGACCACACCGGGCGGACTGCTGCCACAAAACTATCAAACGTGCCCGACTTGCGGGTCTAAGGAT
>JAQGHT010000218.1 GCA_028291565.1 Planctomycetaceae bacterium
GATGTCGGCCCACTCCACACCGGCAGCATCGGACTTCCGTGCCAAGACCAGACATGCGTCGCCAATATTGCCGGCACAGCGGAGATTGACGGAGATAATCTGATTCGGATGGGCCTCTGCGGACCCCTTGAGAACTCGTCGAACCTGGAATATCGACAGTCGCTCGGTTCCAGGATCAAGCACTGGAGTCGAGTGAATGAACTCAGCCAACACGACAAATTCGGCGTTTCGAATGTCGACAGAAAATGCGGGACGAGACATCCCGAAAAGGCATTGGGCCTGGGCCGGGTGATTAGCAACAATACTCGACAACAATCCCGCCACGAGAAGAATCGTCCAACGTGGGATGTTCCATGTTTGATTCGTCATGGGCCTGGATGTCACTTTGGAATGTCGACTTGCACCGAAATTGGAGATGAAAAAGCTATCTCCCGTTCGCTTTATGAGCGTGAACCTTCCAATCAGTATTCTGAGCCAATTGAAACGCAAAAGCAACAAGATTGTTCAGGGGGATTCGCTCGTGTCATTTTCTGGCGAACCACGTTTCTTTTCGTCCTGTCCTTCATCCGGGGGGATCTCTTGACATGATCCGGCGGATAAATGAAATCCATCCATTTCCGGGCGGTGCCAAGTCCGGTTGTCAGCAGGACCAATAAGAATACGAAGCCGGCCAATAATACCATGACGACTTGCCCGACCGATTCCCAGAACATGACTTGCCTCACTCTGATGCGGTGGAATCGCCTGCTTGAACAGGTGGGGTCAAACTTTCGGGTTCTTCCGCGTTACCAGGCGTTGCGACGTCTACGTTGCTTCCGATCGCCGTTAGAATTTCGCCAACCCCTCCGCAAACTTCTATGACGAACCAGATGATCTGGCCAGCGGTTTCCAGGGGCCTGATTTGCTGCCTATCACTTTCCGTGATGCTGACAATTGCTCACGTCGTTACCAGAATCGTGAGCAGGACGGCGCTAGCCGCGGATTTTTGCGATTAACGCACCGGTGGCTCATGTGAGCGCCATTTGGGCTAGCACGGACTCATTTACGGCGAGAATTGTGTCGTCACATCCCCAGCAGTACCAATACCATCCGGCTTACGCCGGACGCTCGCCATGAATAATCCGGACTGGCGCGTTCGGGTCAATTGTGTCAGTCCGTTTTCCCGGAAGCTCATTAGTAGGCGGCCCACAGGCCCCGTTGGCATTCCCAGTTCCAAAAGAATACACTTGCGGTTCCGTTCGAACGACCACAAATCGTTCTGATTTATACCGCCTCACGCCGAAATACACGTAATATGCCTCGTTACGAAGCCCGCCGCATCGAATCCAAGTGGCAAGCCTACTGGGAAACCCACCGCACCTTTGAATTGAACGCCGAACAAGCTCGCGCGGATCAAGAAAAACTCTATGTGCTGGATATGTTTCCCTATCCGTCAGGCGAAGGATTGCATGTCGGTCATCCGGAAGGCTATACGGCGACGGATATTGTCTGCCGATATGGTCGCATGCGTGGCAAAAAAGTGTTGCATCCGATGGGCTGGGATGCTTTCGGACTGCCTGCCGAGGAATACGCGATCCGAACGGGAACTCATCCCGCAGTCAAGACTTACGAAAACATCGACACCTTTCGACGGCAGTTGAAAATGCTCGGTTTCAGTTACGACTGGAGCCGCGAGTTCTCGACGACCGATCCGGATTATTACCGTTGGACGCAGTGGATCTTCCTGCAGATTTTTGATACGTGGTACGACCCGGAATTCGCCTGGACCGGGCCGGACGGTAAGTCCCGCCAAGGTAAAGGCCGGCCGATTTCCGAGTTGCCGATTCCGCCCGATGTTGCTGCCCAGGGCGAGACCGCCGTTCGGCGATATCAGGACAAGAATCGACTGGCCTATCAACATGAAGCTCCGGTCAACTGGTGTCCCGCTCTGGGAACGGTCCTGGCCAATGAAGAGGTCATCGACGGAAAGAGCGAACGGGATGGCCACCCCGTTAAACGGATTCCATTACGGCAATGGATGCTCCGTATCACGTCCTATGCGGATCGCCTGGCAAATGAATTGGAAGAACTCAACTGGCCCGAATCGATTAAGCTGCTCCAGCGGAACTGGATCGGCCGCAGCGAAGGGGCAGAAGTTGATTTCTTTGTTGGCGACAAGACTGCATTTGAGGACTGGAAAGCGTCACGCGCAAAGGCGGGTTTTCCCAAGGAGCCCGGCGAGGATGTTTTGCGGATCTACACGACCCGCCCCGATACCTTATTCGGCGTGACATACATGGTGCTGTCGCCCGAGCATCCTGCTGTTGATCAATTGACGACCGCGGAACATCGCGCTGCTGTCGATGAATATCGACGACAGGCGTCGCTGAAGAGTGACATGGACCGCACGGAATTGGCCAAGACCAAAAGTGGCGTGTTAACCGGAGGTTATGCGATCAATCCCGTCAATGGCCAACCGGTCCCTGTCTGGATTGCCGATTATGTCCTGATCAGCTACGGCACGGGAGCCATCATGGCCGTGCCGGCCCATGATGTGCGCGACTGGGAATTTGCCGTCAAATTCCAAATCCCCATTACTCCGGTGGTGCAACCGCCGGCGAATTACGACCATTCCAAAGATGAGCGTGAGCTGGTTCGAGTGGTCGACGGCCGCGAAGAATATCCATTTGGAGGCTTAGGGACCGCGATCAATTCGGGGGCCTATTCTGGCTTGGCGACGATGGAATTTAAGGCTCGAATTTCCGCCGACCTGGCTGCGGGCGGAATTGGCAAAACGGCAGTGAACTATCGTCTGCGAGACTGGCTGTTCAGCCGTCAGCGCTACTGGGGCGAACCCTTCCCCATCTGGCATGAACTCGATGCGAACGGACAGCCGACAGGACTGTTGCGAGCCGACACGCCCGAATCATTGCCGATTGAATTACCGCCCATGGCGGACTTCAAACCGACAGGGACTCCAGAACCGTTATTGTCCAAGGCGCCGGCGGAATGGTTGTATAAGACGCTGCCTGATGGGACCCGCCTGAAACGGGAAACCAACAGTATGCCTCAATGGGCCGGCTCGTGCTGGTATTATTTGAGGTTCATTGATCCTAAGAACAGCAAGACATTCCTGGATCCGGAATTGGCCCGGGAGTGGTTGCCTGTTGATTTGTACGTCGGTGGCGCTGAGCACGCGGTACTGCATCTGTTGTACTCGCGATTCTGGCACAAAGTCCTGTTTGATCGTGGACATGTGGGGACGCCAGAACCATTCGGCCGACTGGTGAATCAAGGCATGATCCTCGGTGAAGCGGAACTGACCGGCTACCAGGACCAGGCAGGGCAGTTTATCTCCGCGAATCAAGTTACAGCGGGGCCCGAAGCGGGGCCGGAATTTGTACTCAAGCGGCTTGGAACGCCTGTGGGTGCTGTGAAGCTGATCGCGGACCAGGTGATCAAGCAGGGGAATGATTTCGTCCTGGCCGCTGAGCCTGAAATCATCGTGGAAAGCCGGACATTTAAGATGTCCAAATCGCGCGGCAACGTCATCAACCCGGATGTTGTCGTCCGTGAATATGGTGCTGACGCGTTACGACTTTACGAGATGTTCATGGGACCTCTGGAGGCAACAAAACCCTGGAATATGAGCGGCGTTGAGGGGATCGCTCGATTCTTGGCGCGTGTCTGGCGCATGATTGCGGACGAAAAGAGTGAAACAATATGCCTCAATCCGGCCGTGCAAGACATTCCGCCGTCGCCCGAGCAGTTAAGATTCCTGCACAAGACCATTGCTGCGGTCACCCACGAACTTGATACAATGGGTTTCAACACGGCGATCAGCCGGATGATGGAATTTGTCAATGAAATGACGCCCCAGGAACCTCGTCCAAAGTCGATCCTCAGCCCGTTCGTGCTGTTGCTCAGCCCATTGGCTCCCCACTTGGGAGAAGAGTTGTGGGAATTGCTGGGACACACCAGCTCACTGGCCTACGAGCCGTGGCCGAAGTTCGATTCCAGTCTGTTGGTTGAAAGTGAAGTGGAGATTCCGGTTCAAGTGATGGGCAAGTTACGAGGCCGAGTCAAAGTTCCCGTCGGGGCCGAGCAGTCGGTTGTTGAGGAACTGGCGCGAAACGACGCGAATGTGGGGCAATTTCTGACGGGCAAGAATGTGGTGAAAGTCATTTTTGTGAAGGATCGCATGGTGAATTTCGTCGTCAAATAGGTGGTCCCCAATGAATCGGCCTGCTAAGGACCGAGGAAATAATAACTGTCCGAACTATTGACAATTCGTTATTGAACCACGGATCACACAGATTACACGGATGAATTCAAGTGAGCGACGTAAAAATTCACATTCTCCAGGGATTTCAAATGTTCTATATGTGTAATCCGTGTAATCCGTGGTTAATTTGCGATAAATAGCGACTGCACTATGACAATTAAAATACCTGACAGTAATTACTTCACCGGTCCTAAGTCGAGCCGTGATGTTTCGTAGGACGGACATTCCTGTCCGTCGCATTGAATGTGCTCATGGAACTTGACGGACAGGAATGTCCGTCCTACACGATCAATCAAGAATCAGCAGGAA
Source organism: Planctomycetaceae bacterium (assembly GCA_028291565.1). Taxonomy (GTDB): domain Bacteria; phylum Planctomycetota; class Planctomycetia; order Planctomycetales; family Planctomycetaceae; genus JAKFVC01. The sequence goes on from JAQGHT010000218.1 coordinate 4,574, forward strand.
ATCATCATGTCGAACGTATTTCGATCTCTGAATTTGTTCGGAGTGTTGTCCCTGGCTGGATTGAGCTGCGGAGTTCTGGCCCTGGCAGAAGATACTCCGAAAAAGGAAGCACCTCAAAAGGACTCGGCCACAGCAAAGACTGAGGCCGTTAAAGAGTCCCCAAAAAAGGAAGGCGCCCCTGCCGACAAGAAGTGGCAACCGCTGTTTGACGGCAAGACGCTAACCGGCTGGAAAGTCACGGAATTTGGCAGCGGCGGTGAAATTGAAGTCGAGGGTGATCACATCCTGATTGGATATGGCGACGGTTGCACGGGCCTGACCTGGACCAAGGATTTTCCCAAAGTCGACTATGAAGTCCTGGTGGAAGCTCAACGTGTTGACGGGACAGATTTCTTTTGCGGCCTGACTTTCCCCGTTCAAGAATCGCCTTGTTCATTGATTGTTGGAGGTTGGGGCGGCGCACTGGTTGGCCTGTCGTCGATCGACGGAGAAGATGCCGCACACAATGACACCAAGCAGTACCTGACCTTCGAAAAGAAGAAATGGTATCAAATTCGACTGCGAGTCACAAAAACGCATATTTCTGCGTGGATCGATGACAAGCGGGTCATCCTGCAAGGGACGACCGGACATAAGCTGTCAATTCGACCTGAGGTCCAAAAATCCTTGCCATTCGGAATTTGTTCGTGGTGCACGACGGCCGCGGTTCGGAAAGCCGACGTTCGAAAGCTGACTCCGGAAGAAACGAAGCCCGAAGTCGAGCCAGCCAAAGACGCCGATAAGCCTACCGATAAAGCGACCGATAAATAGCCGGATGTTGCCCCATTTTCGAGGAACCTCCGCCACCGGGCTCGCCCTGGTGGGGCCACGGACTCTGCACTACCGTTCATTTTTCAGTAGATTGGTTTCTCACTCTTGCCTTCGAATTCTTCACAGCTTGAAACGCAGCCTGCGGTGAGCATGCTTCGGCAAGGCGTGGAATTCTTCGTGTGCTTGTCGCTGGCTGTGATTTTGTTTAAGGCCTTCTTGATTGAAGGCTATGTGATCACCACCGGATCAATGGCTCCGACTTTGCTGGGCTACCATAAGCAGATTACTTGTCCCAGTTGTGGTGCCGAGTTCGCGCTGGGGATTTCCAATGGCAAGGCACCGGAACGTGCGACGTGCCCCAATTGTGATCAAGCCAGCATCGACACCACCGAACTCTTGCCCAATGATGGCGATCAAGTTCTCGTCAACAAATCTGCCTATGCCTTCCGGTGGCCTCGGCGTTGGGAAGTGACTGTCTTTCGAAACCCGAATAACACGGACGAAGCCTACGTCAAACGCGTAGTGGGCCTGCCTGGTGAAATGCTTCAAATTCAGCGCGGTGACGTTTTCGTGGACGGTGAGATTGCTCGCAAATCACTCGAAACGCAACGCGGACTCCGGATTCTCGTGCACGACCACGCACACCAGCCTCCGTCGACCGAAACCGATTGGCAGCCGCGTTGGACAGGAGACCAACCTTTCTGGCAGCCGCGAGGTTCTGGCTATGCGGTAGATACACGCGCGGACCAAAGCCGGCCGGCTCAAATGGCGTGGCTGACCTACCGGCATTGGATTCGGACGGGAGGAAAACATCTGACTCGGCTGAAAATGCCAGCCTGGCCGGCGAATACCCCCTTGCCCTGGCCCAGCATGGATCCCGTCCGTTACGAGGCGGGCAGCGGTGAATTGGTATGTCGCGGCGCCATGGCTCTGGATACTCGAGACCGTTTGAAGGACTTATCGACAGATCGCAAATTTCTGGCTGCCGTGGAGCAATTGTACACAGAAAGTCACATTGCGCCGCTCACGGACTTTTATGCCTATAATCGTCAAATTGCAGGAAATGGCGATTCCGCGGTGGTCCGAGATTTGATGTTGTCCACGACCGTCGACTTCAAAACTGGCCAGGGAGAACTGCGGATCGAAATGAATGATGGTGTGGACACTTTCACTTGGATTCTGAATACGAAGACCCAGCAAGTTGAATTGCTGGCGGGTGGCCGAGATCCCGTTCGAGTCGCGGCCTTGCCCAAGAAGTTTCTCAATGACAGTGTGTTGCTGGAAATGTCGCTGTTTGATCGGCAGGTGCTGTGTGCGCTCGATGGAAAACTGGTGTTTGAACCGTGGGCATTGCCGTTAACACCGCCCGGAAAAACGGCCCCGAGGCGCCAGGTGCGAATTGGTGCGGACGGAATTCGCCTGCATGTCATGACCTTACGACTGTATCGCGATGTCTATTACACGGCTGAAGGCAATTCGGGAAGCTTGACGTGGACTCTCAGGAATTCTGCGTCTCGACCCGAGTTTTTCGTGCTGGGAGACAACAGCCCGGTTTCCGTGGATACTCGACTTTGGGACAAAGGCAAAGCTGTGACGCCGCAATTGCTGATGGGGAAACCTTTTCTGGTGCACCTGCCGGCTCGGACCACGTCACTGAAGCTGGGGAACTGGCAAGGCCGCCTGCGAGTTCCCGACCTGTCGCGAATCCGCTATATTCGGTGACCGGGCTTGAGCAGGCTGTTGAGGAACCAGTGAGGCTGATATTCCTGTCCGTCGCATTGAATTCCTGTCGAAACGGACGGACGGTAATGCCCATGCCCACGCTGAATTGACCGATTTTGATTGACTTTGAGATTCATCTTGCCTCAAGATTTCATCCAGCGCGACGAATTATTGATAGTCGTCCGTTGATATGCTGATGTTTGAACTGGAAAGCCAACTCATTCATGAGTGCCTCGAATTTAGCTTCTCTTGCATTGAGTCCCGCCGCACAAGAAGCGCGTGAGGAAGCGTTGCGCATCGCGCGAACACAACCGCCCGCTTCGATCAAACCTCGTCCAAAGCATGATGGGCCGCGGGACAACTGGCGCGATACGATCGAATCGATCGTCATCGCATTCATTCTGGCGTTTATCTTTCGCACGTTCGTGTGCGAAGCCTTCATCATCCCGACTGGATCGATGGCGGAAACTCTTTACGGGCGGCACAAAGACGTTATTTGCACCCAATGCAAGACGCGATTTCGAGTTGGAGCCAGTTCTGAAGTGGACCGTGACAACGGTTATTTCCTGCCCAACAGGCGGCTGAAATATGGTTTCTGCCCCAATTGTCGCTTTCAGATGGATATCGAAGACGAACTGCCTTTCGCCGGTGACCGAATTCTGGTCAACAAGTTCCCTTATGAATTCACCGAGCCCAAACGTTGGGAAGTCGTCGTTTTCAAGTTTCCGGGTGATCCCAAGATCAGCTATATCAAACGGTTGATCGGGCTTCCGGAAGAAACGATTTCAGTTCTGGCAGGCGACCTGTATCGGCAAAGCGGAGAGTTGGGCAAGGCGGAAATCCTGCGCAAACCGCCGAAAGTTCAACAGGAAACCCAGATTCTAGTCTATGACAACGACAAACCAGCGCATGTTCTATTAGAGCAAGGTTTTCCCGAACGTTGGGCTCCTGTCAAAGCAGAAAATCCCGAGACGGCAGATCAAGAAGGTTGGCAGGCCGATGCGAAAACACGGTCCTTCACCATTGACGCCACGCAAAAGCACGCTGATTCGCGGCCTTCCTGGATTCGCTATCGGCATTATGTTCCCAAACCGGTGGATTGGCAGCGGGCCGGCGAGAAGAAACAGATCGAACTGCCGCCCCAACTGATGTTGATCGCCGATTATTACGCGTACAACAGCGGCTTTTCGGGAGAATTCCCGATCAACGATCCTGAAACGGACGCCGTGGGGGATCGTTGGGTTGGCGATCTGACTTTGAAATGCGAATTGGAAGTCCTGCAATCGTCAGGTCTGGTGACCCTGGAACTGGTGGAAGGTCGTCGTAAATACCATTGCGATTTTGACCTCGCCACGGGCTTGGCCACGCTCAGTTATCAGGACGAAAGCAATCGATTGAATGCGGGTGCCCACGAAGAAAACGTGCCCATTGGTGAAGCACAGACGGTCGTCGGGAAGGCCGGAAAATACGCACTGGAATTCGCCAATGTGGACGATCGGCTGCTATTAGGCGTAAATGGAAGATGGATCGCTTTCCAGCGAAACGGGAAACCGGTCGACGGTTCCTACGACTTTCCTCAATTGGCTGTCGAACGGGTCCCCACGCATCAGGATCTGTCACCAATTGGCATCGCCGCTCAACAATCCAAGGTCCGGATTAGCAAATTGCTGATCACGCGCGACATTCATTACACCTACAAGAATGAAAACGATGCGCACAATGCCCGGATCTTGTTGGAAGACCCGGTGCAGTATGCGGACGGTGTGAAGAACAAAGTGCCAGAACGATTCCAATTGGCGAAGGAAGAGTTGCTGGTGCTGGGGGATAACAGTCCATGCAGTTCGGACAGCCGCATGTGGAACCATAAGCCGTCACATCCGTATGCCTTAAATCGCAACTTAATGATTGGCAAAGCATTCCTGATTTACTGGCCGCACGGTGTTCCATTCCCAGGGCCGCGGGGCTTCTCGCCCTACCTGGGAGAGGCGCTGAACTCGAAGTTGTATTACTGGCATGAGGAATTGAAGC
>JAQGHT010000247.1 GCA_028291565.1 Planctomycetaceae bacterium
GGTCGAAGCTGTTACCGAGCTCATTCGGCACGGTTTGGCTTCGATTTCAACGGCTGCTTCTGTTGCGTGATTGAGGGGCAGATCTCGGCCATTTCGGCATTCAACGCGATGAAATCTCGCCACGGCTCGGGGACATCATCATCAAGGAAGATCGCGTGTTCCGGGCATTCCTCGGCGCAGGCACTGCAGGAAATACATTGCGTCGGATCAATATACAGCATTTGATCACCCTCGTGAAAACAATCACAAGGACAAACACTGACACAGGCCGTATTTTTGCAACCGAAACAAGGGGCTGTGACGACATAAGTCATAATGCACTTTCGATTCGAATAGGTTTCTTGTGGGTGTCCGGCGATGCGCACCCCAGTTGTTCCGCTGGTGGTGCGAATTCCCACGCTTCTGAATGGCTTGCAGATCAGGATTCCCGGTGCCCGAAAGCCTCCGGATGTGTGTCATACGCGATTTATCGCTCGAGCCCAGTGGCGGGAGATCTTCGAAAAAGCGTCCTTCAAACCAGTAATTGCGGAACTGCGGCTTGACCGGTCACAAATTCTTTCGAGAATTTTGTCATGGCCGAAATCTCTGAGAATTTGAACGACAATATTCCCCGCAGCCAGTCGCCCGGCATTCCGCCCCGCTGGACACATTCCGTCTTTTTTCGGACCCATGCTCCACGGTTAGAAGCTCTGATTCGCGGCCGGTTGTCGCATCGTTTTCAGATGCGATTCGACGCAGATGACATCGTTCAGTCAGCGTTTCGCAGTTTCTTTTTCAGGCAGAATCCTGTCCCTGTCGTTTCCGATATGAGCCTATCGGAACTCCAAGGCGATCTGTGGCCGTTACTGGCGGAAATTGCTGTTCGGAAGCTGTCGCAACAAGTGCGTCGACATTCGGCCCAGCGTCGAAATGTCGCGGCAGATGTGGGGGGCGAACATGACGTTCCCTCGCAAGGCGTCGGCCCCGATGAAGCGGCCAGCCTGTCCGAAGTCATCGAATTGGCGCAGAACTCTCTGGATGAGCCCTCGCGGCAAGCATTCTCGATGAGATTGGAAGGCTTCGAAATTCTAGAGATTGCCGAGCGGCTGGAGATCTCGGAACGAACCGTGAGGCGATGCCTCACCAGTGCCAAGCAAATTCTGCAACGGCTACTTCAAGTGGAACCGGTGCCGACCATCGGCAACACAATCGATAGCGGGTCGAACAGTCTGCCGACCCATTTGCGATTCGAAGATTATCGTCTGCATCAATGGATTGGCGATGGGGCTATCGGAAACGTTTACCGCGCCACCGAGAAGTCTACCGGGCGAACTGTTGCCGTCAAATTCCTCAAAAAAGCATTTCGCTCTCATCACCAGGCCGTCGCTTCATTCCGGCACGAAGTCCAGATCGTCGCTCAGCTGAATCATCCAGGAATCATACGGATTATGGGGCTGGGGCAAGCAGAACACTCCGGACAGCGGAAACAGGTCAGCAGCCAGCCTTCAGGCTTCACGGCCCAGGATGGAAATTTCCTGGTCATGGACTGGGCGCCGGGTGGAGATCTCGGCAGGTATACCGCTGGCCAGAGGCCATCCTTGTCGAGCATTCGGCGCTGGGCATTGGAGCTCGCCGACGCTCTGCAGCATGCTCATCAGCGCGGCGTCGTTCATTGTGATCTCAAACCCAGCAATGTCCTGATGAGTTCAGCGGGGAGGTTGTTACTCAGCGATTTTGGACTCGCGCGTCAACAAATCGGTTGGACTGTTCCCGGAGTTGCACAAGGCGGTACCCCGGCGTTTATTGCTCCGGAGCTGATTGATCCGTATTGGGGACCGGTCGGGCCCTGGACCGACGTCTTTGGTCTGGGAGCCATTATTTTCAATCTGCTCTCTGGCCGCCCGCTCTTTGAGGGGGGATCACTTGACGAGATCCTGGCGAAAATCACTGGCCCGGACCCGATTTCCTGGCCCAGTTCGTTCGAACAAACCATCCCTGTGAATTGGCGAACTCTCTGCGATCAACTTCTCGTCAAGCAAGTCTCTGCTCGATATCCTGATATGACTTCCGCAAGAAACGCGATCCTAACCCTCCCGGCAGGTGATTGAAAGAACGAACTCTCGACAGCGCATTGAGGAAAACATTATGGCTCATTCGGAAGCAGAAATGCTGTTGCGTCAAATTGCGCAACACAGCCAGATGCGATATGTGGAACGCACCCGGCATGTGTTGGGGTATCTGCAGGGAGTTTGTTTCGTCTCTCAGTTCTTTTCTTTCGGTTCGGGATTGTGCCAGCCTCCTTTGGGAGCGACCGTCTGATCCGCCTGAGCTGGCCCCCAGGTGTTGGGTTCATATTCATAAAGTGGACTGGAATCACCGAGGATGGGATCGACGACTCGCCACGCGTCCTCCACGGAATCTTGTCTGGCGAACAGCGCCGAATCGCCGTTCGCGGCGTCTCCCAACAGGCGCTCGTAAGGATCCATTTCGTTGGGTTCTTGGTAGTGTGCGACCAGCTCGATTTGTTCGCCCTCCATTCGCTCGCCCGGCTTCTTGATCTTGGTACCGAGGGCGATGGCCTCTTCAGGACTGAGCCGGAAACGATAGTAGTTCGCCATGGGTGGACCAGACTCTTCCAGCAACGGGTGGGACGAGGGTTTGACACGAACTAAAATTTCCGTCGTCGTGACGGGCAGGCACTTGCCCGCTCGAATCGTAAACGGGACGCCGGCCCAGCGCTCATTGTCGATATGAAACTGAACGGCGGCGAATGTCTCCACCTGCGAATCTGCTGCGACGCCCGGTTCGTTCCGATATCCTTGAAATTGACCGCGGACAATTTGTGAACTGTCGAGCGCCCGGACGCAACGCAGCAATTCCCCACGGGCCTCGCGCAGCGATTCGCTGTGCGAATCGGCGGGCCATTCCATGGTAAGGCAGGCGATCACATGTAACAAGTGATTCTGGACGACGTCACGGATCGCTCCCAGTTCCTCGTAAATCTTGCCTCGTCCCATGACACCAAACGCCTCGGCCATTGTGATCTGCACACTTTCGAGGTATTTGTTGCTCCAGCCAGATTCAATAAACGGATTGGCGAACCGGAAATAGACCAGGTTTTGGACTGGTTCTTTGCCCAGGTAATGATCAATCCGGAAGATCGCCTCTTCTGGAAAAAATTGATGCAAAGTGCGATTGAGGTCCTGTGCAGACGCAAGATCTCGACCAAATGGTTTTTCCAATATGACTCGTGCTTGATTGGTGCAACCCGAATTCGCCAAACCTGCGGCGACTGTCGCGAACAGACTCGGCGGAATCGCCAGGTAAAACAAGGGGCGTTTCGCATTCCCGAGTATTTCTTTCAGCTTGGCGAACGTTTCCGGCTGTTCGTATTCGCCATCAATGTAACTCAGTTGTGAACAGAGTTTCTCGAAAGCCGCAGGATCGAGTTGGCCGTGCTTTTCGATGCTATCCCGCGCTCGCTCTTTCAGTTGATCGAGATTCCAATGCGAGAAGGCGACGCCAATGATGGGCAAGTCGAGATGGCCGCGTCGGATCATCGCCTGGAATGCCGGAAAGATCTTCTTGTAGGCCAGATCGCCGGTGGCGCCGAAGAACACAAGTGCGTCGGAGCGTTCAGTCGTCATCGGGTATCTCCTGAGGGCGTGTTTGCTACTTCCTGATGTCCGCCAAACTGGAATCTTAGAGCCGAAAGGACGTGATCGGCGAAATCGGCTTCGCCGCGGGAACTGAACCGTGAAAATAACGCTGCGCTCAAGACTGGTGCGGGTACCGACTCGTCGATCGCCGCTTGGACCGTCCAACGTCCTTCGCCGGAATCGGAGACCCGGCCGGCAAATTGGGCCAACTTGGGATCTTTCAGGAGTGCGATCGCTGCCAAATCCAACAACCACGAGGAGATTACGCTGCCGCGTCTCCAGACTTCGGTGATGTCCGCCAGATTGAAATCGTAAGGATAATGTTCGGGATGCCGCAGGGGAGTGGTTTCCGCATCAATGCTTTGTGTCAGCTTGCCCGCATTGGCATGGCGGAGGATGTTCAATCCTTCAGCCATGGCGGCCATCATGCCGTATTCGATGCCGTTGTGGATCATTTTGACAAAATGACCGGCTCCAGTGGGGCCACAATGCAGATATCCTTGCTCTGCCGTTCCGGAGGCCTGGGCGCGACCCGGGGTTCTCGGCACTGTTCCGATCTGGGGCGCCAGAGCCGCGAAGATCGGGTCGAGTCGTTGTACGACGGGCTGTTCTCCGCCAATCATCAGGCAATAACCACGCTCAGCCCCCCAGACCCCTCCACTGGTTCCGACATCAACATAATTCAGACCTTGCGTCCGAAATTCCGCAGCACGCCGAATGTCATCGTGGTAATAAGAGTTGCCGCCGTCGATTACGACGTCATCTGCTTGCAGCAGCGGAGACAGGTCGCTCAGCATCGGATCAACCGCTGCGGCAGGAACCATTAACCAAACGGCACGCGGCAAACTTAACTTGTTGATGAGATCCGCAAGCGATGTTGCTCCCGTCGCGCCTTCGTTCTCGAGTGCCTGCACCGCCTCAAGGTGGATGTCGTACACGACACATTGGTGGCCCGACTTCAGCAGGCGTTTCACCATGTTCGTTCCCATTCGGCCTAATCCGACCATGCCGAGTTGCATGAATGGTCCTTTCGAGAGGTATCCTGTCGTGCGACGCTTGACAAATGGTGATGCACAAAAAAAGCCGACGCCAGGGAATTCCTATGGAAATTCCCTGGCGTCGGCTGACTCGAAATTGAGCCTCCCGTTCAAGCCGGTCTGCTCCTTGTTTAGTCATCCGATAGCAATTGCCTGGTAACGAAATCCTGTCGTCAATTGAGGACGGGCATTCGCTTCCTTCAGATTAGCAGACCGGAGCACGAGAGCAAGAGGCAGGTCGCAATTATTTCTCGAACTGCGTGCGAGTCATCCGCATTTGGAAACCCGTCGTGCTGCCTCGAATACTCTCGCTTGCTCGATGTGTGTTTGAGATTTGACTGACATTCATAAGCCTGAAGGTTGTTCTAAGACCCGCCTTACCAACCATAGTTACCAATCCCAATCGTCAGTCCTGGGCGATAGTAGCTGAGTCCATATCCACCATACCCCCCGCCGTATCCGTAACCAGATCCGCACCCGCGGCCGTATCCATATCCACCGAATCCAACTGGATAACTCCCGTAGCCGTATCCACCGTATCCGGGACGATATCCACCGTAACCGCCGTAACCGCCGAATCCGCCATGATACCCACTGTGGTACCCGCCTCCAAATCCACCGCCGTGCCCGCCATGTGGTCCGTTTGCTTGAGCTGTGGAAGTCACGCCTGTGAACATCATGGCACCTGCCAACACCGCCAACATCATTAACTTTTTCATGATCGCACCTGTTCTCAACGCGTTTTTGAAATTCATCCCAACTGACCGCGTTGATCGTTGTGATGGTTCAGGTCACTGGCCTTTACGTTGGAACAATATTGCATGCGGCGTGCCAAAGTTGCGATGGTTCTTTGTTGTGTGTTGTAAGTGTTTATAGGGAAGTCTGTTATGAGGTTTCTGTTCGACTTGGTGTGTCGTTCTGTTGCATCTGCTTTGCGGAAATTGACTGCATGTGTGAGTCAATGTGATTTTTTCTGTGTGGGGTTGGATCGTAATGATTGCAGTCGGTTCACGGATTTCATTGCCATGGGCAGCCCCGTCACGGGTTCGTCAAGACAACGTCGTTACCGCCTGCGGCGATTCGCACCGTTTCTGGTTCAAAGCGCGAAGACTAGTGCGTTAAGTCGTAATTGACCTGTCATGTCGCAACTACGAATTTGCAACTTCTAAGCTCGAAGAATTGCGAGAGAGTGAAGTTCACCAATTAAACCTTTAGACCTTGGATTCTTCGGCCCTCGGTTCGTAGAGGCGGGAATGATTCACGTGGTAGTTCAATTTCGATTTTCCGCACCAGCAACGTTGGCTACTTGGAAATAAACGGCGTAACGCTTGCGGCGAGGCCCTGCTTCCACAAAGCCCCCGTTGCCCGCTGGGTTGGCCAGCCAATGACGCAAAAAAGCCGACAGGGGGGAATTTGAATTCAAATTCCCCCCTGTCGGCGAATATTACGAATTAATTGTGCCCGACTTAAACTGACCATATCACAACTGTATTCATGCACCGAGGAGCGATTCAGACTGAAATGGCTTTACTTGCAGCAGTCTATCCAACTGAACAACAGAGCGCTGTGGCGCTTCCTTCTCGCTGGAGTTACCAGCCGTAACCACCACGGTAACAGCCGCCACCATAGCCAACGCCGTAGCCCGTTGTCCCATATCCCATTCCATAACCTGTGTTATAGCCACCGCCGTAGCCACCGTAGCCTGCGCCGTATCCATTTCCATATCCGCTGTATACGGGGCTGCTATATCCAACGCCGCCGTATCCCAGGCCGTAGCCTCCATAGCCACCGTATCCCACTCCGTAACCACTACCGATTCCCACTCCAATGCCATATCCGCCACCGTAGCCACCGTAACCCCCATATCCTCCGTAACCCCCACCATACCCACCGTAACCGCCGTATCCACCACCATATCCGCCATGATGGTGCCCGTGGTGATGGCCGTTTGCCTGGACTGTGGCTGCCGACCCAACAACTAACAATGCACTTGCAACTGCCGCGATCATCAAGAGCTTCTTCATTATTAAACCCTAGGTTTCAACGCGCTTTTGGTTCATCGCGACCGATTGCACGTTGAATCGTCGTGGTGGCTTGGGCGACCCGCCCTTACGGAAGAAAATGATAATGCATACAGCGTGCCAAATCTGCGACAAGTGCGCGATTTTTCCGTAGAGTCCAATGATATCGAGTGTTAGGTTGAAATTCAGAAATCACGAGACAAACTCGTTCATTGATCTGGAATGTCGAGGTGACTACATGTGTTGTCGGTTTGATTGGTTGTGCAGTGACAATGCGTGTTCGGAATGATTGCGTTCTAGTAAGAATTGCAAGGCAGGCATCCCGCAATCGCTTCCGCTGCAATGGGGTCGAACACACGGCCCGGTTGACCAAATTGCTATGAATTCACGCACTTGTTTACGGTTCGGGCTTGAACTGGAACAGGAAGCATCCTGGCTAATGCATCACGATCC
>JAQGHT010000273.1 GCA_028291565.1 Planctomycetaceae bacterium
ACGTCTCATTTCTGCTCGTGCGCGGTATAATAGGACGCACAAGCCAGCGGCTTATGCTACGAGAATTCAACCCTAACAAACCTGCCTGGCTGCCGTATAATGGAGCGTGGCAAACTGTCCTCGATTCGGGCCCTCGAAACTGAAAACGAAGAAAGGCAGCTATGGCGATCACCAACAATCCCCTCCCACGAGTCAGCGCACTGGGGCAATCTCTCTGGCTCGACTACATTCGACGCGACTTGATGTCTAGTGGTGGTTTACGTCGATTGATTGAGGACGATGGCCTGCGCGGAATGACATCCAACCCGGCGATTTTCGAAAAGGCAATCTCGGGCAGCCAGGATTACGCGGCGGATATCCAGAGTGGCATGCGTGAAGGCAAGTCTGTCGAGACCATCTATGAAGCACTCAGCCAACGCGATGTCCAGACTGCCGCAGACATTTTTCGTCCGGTTTACGACAAATTGAACGGAGCGGACGGATACGTGAGCCTGGAGGTGAATCCTCATTTGGCGCACGAGACCCAGGGAACCATCGAGGAAGGCCGTCGGCTGTGGGCCGCCTTGGACCGCCCGAATGTCTTCATTAAAGTCCCCGCGACAAAAGCCGGATTGCCGGCCATCAAGCAGCTCATCAGCGAAGGCATCAACGTCAATGTGACACTATTGTTCGGCTTGCCGCGATACCGGGAAGTGGTAGAGGCTTATATTGGGGGACTCGAAGCACGAGTTGCAGCAGGCCAGCCTGTAGACCGGATTGCATCTGTCGCCAGCTTTTTCCTGAGCCGGATTGATACGCTCGTCGATCCGCAATTGGAGAAGCTCGTCGCGGCGGGCGGCCAGAAAGCGGAACTTGCCAAACAGGCACTGGGGCAAGTCGCCATCGCCAGTGCGAAAGTGGCCTATGAGATCTACAAAGAATTGTTCGGCAGTTCGAGATTTCGTCGACTTGCGGATAAGGGTGCTAAGCCACAGCGGCTGCTTTGGGCCAGTACAGGCACCAAGAATCCGGCTTACAGCGACGTGAAATACATTGAAGCCCTAATTGGTCCCGCTACGGTCAATACTGTTCCCGTCGAAACACTCGATGCTTACCGAGATCACGGCGATCCGCAGCTGCGCCTCGAATCGGGAACGGAACAAGCTCAGAAAGTCCTGCGATCACTTCCGGAACTGGGAATCAAAATCGACCAGGTGACTCAGCAGCTGGAAGACGACGGCGTCGAAAAATTCAACAAGCCGTTCGATCAACTGATGGCCGCCTTGACGAAGCAAACATCCGGCAAATGAGATTACAAATTTGGGAATCAGCCTGCTCGTCAGTGATCTGTCACCAAGTCAAATTCTGAAAGAACGCCCAATTTCAAATCTGGAATCTTTCAACTGAAGGTGTGGCAGGATTATTTGGGGGCAGGATGATGGGGAGGGATGCAGAACAAATAATGGGATCGGGACGACGATTATTTTGATCCCTCAGCAATTGAATGCATCATTCTGACAATCAAGTTACTGCCTTTGCCCGCAATAATCCTGCCACTCTTTCGAGAGTGACAGGTGAATTACGACGCGAAACACGAGTCCCGGGGGTCGAGCGACCGTGGGAAGCAGAAACACCTCCCTCATTTGTACGCCAACTTGCACTTGTGTGTCAGTCTGGTACATCCCATAATGGTTTATTGATATCAACGCGAGCGAAGCGTCGAAGATTTCTCGTGCATTAGACGAGAACGCTTTCACCCGTCGTTGATACCTGCCCGTATTGCCTGCCTGAAGAAATGACCTGCCCGATTTATTGCGTGGTTCCCGCCTGAACCGACCATGCCCAGCCCCTCCAAGTAGTGGTGTCCCATGCCCCGCTTTGGATTGCCATCCATTCTGCTCACCTGCTGCGTGCTCTCGTTTTTCGAGAACAACACCCAAGCTGCTGAGACACCCCCAGAAGTTTTGACTTATGAGCAGCATGTCTGGCCCATCTTGCGGGCTCATTGTTTCGATTGCCACGGCGCGGAAGAGGCCAAAAAGGGCAACCTCGACCTGAGGCTGGTCCGATTCATGCAGACCGGAGGCGATACAGGCCCGGCCTTAACACCTGGCAAACCAGCAGAATCTCTAATTGTCGAGCGAATTCGCAAGGGACAGATGCCGCCGGGCGAAGCCAAAGTCTCCGCCGCGGAGCTGCAGATTATTGAAAAGTGGGTGGCTCAAGGCGCCCGTACCGTCCGTCCCGAACCGGAAAGCATTCCTCCCGGACTAGGAATTATTCCGGAAGAGCGTGAGTTCTGGTCCTTTCGACCGATTATTCGTCCGGCAGTGCCACCTCATGCCGCCAACGAACAGGTGCGAAACCCAATCGATGCGTTTTTACTGGCGGAAATGAAGCCGGCGGGACTGACGTTCTCTCCAGAAGCCAGCAAGCTGACGCTGCTTCGTCGAGCCTATTTCGATCTGTTGGGACTACCCCCAACGCCCGCAGAAGTAGAGCAGTTCCTGGCCGATGATAGCCCCGGTGCTTACGACCGCATGGTCAACGAGTTGCTCGATTCGCCGCGATATGGCGAACGCTGGGGCCGGCACTGGCTGGATATCGCGGGCTATGCGGACTCGGAGGGAAGTTCAAATGAGGACCCCGTCCGGCCGAACGCCTACAAATACCGGGACTACGTCATCCGGGCCTTCAATGCCGACAAGCCGTTTGATCGCTTCATCGTCGAGCAATTGGCGGGTGACGAGCTCGTCCCGTTACCGCACGCCAATCTCAATCCGGAACAAATCGACTTATTGACCGCGACTGGCTTTTTGCGGATGGCTGCGGACGGCACCGCCAGCGGCGGCGGCGATGCTGACCTGATGCGGAATCAGGTCATATCCGACACGCTAAAGATTGTCTCCACATCGCTCTTGGGATTGTCGGTGGGTTGTGCCCAATGCCACGATCATCGCTACGATCCGATTCCGCAAACGGATTATTTCCGGCTGCGTGCCATCTTCGAACCGGCTTTGGATTGGAAACACTGGCGGGCTCCGGCACAACGGCAAATCTCGCTTTACACGGACGCAGACCGGACAAAAGCGACCGAAATCGAAGCGGAAGCTCAAAAAATTGCGGCCGAACGCGCGGTCAAACAAACGCAATATCTCGCAGCGGCTCTCGAAATTGAACTCAAAAAACACCCTGAAGAACTCCGGGAAGCATTGAAAGCGGCCTGCAACACGCCCGCCGACAAGCGGACTCCCGAGCAACAGAAACTGCTTACGGAACGGCCGAGCGTCAATATCTCGCCGGGTAACCTGTACCAGTATGATGCTAAAGCGGCCGAAGACCTGAAGCAATTTGACGCGCGAATTACCGACGTTCGATCGAAGAAACCGGTGGAGGATTTCCTGCGGGTCCTCAACGAAGTCCCCGGCCAGGCCTCTCCGACATTTCTGTTCTACCGTGGCGATCATCGTCAACCTAAGGGCGAAATCTCCCCAGGGGATCTGACAGTGGCGGCCCCACAAGGCGAACGTCTGGAAATTCCACTCGACGATCCCAGTTTACCCACGACGGGACGTCGGTTGGCTTACGCACGCTGGCTGACGAATGGGAAACATCCCTTGCTGGCCCGCGTGATCGCCAACAGGGTCTGGATGCATCACTTTGGACGCGGTATCGTCGGAACGCCAGCAGATTTCGGGAAACTCGGCGAGCGGCCGACCCATCCCGCGTTGCTGAACTGGCTGGCCTCGGAATTCATGCAACAGGGCTGGAGCTTGAAGCAGTTGCATCGCACGATGCTCCTCTCCACAGCCTATCGGCAGTCATCCCGGCGCGATGCCACTCGAGACGCCGTCGATGCCGACAATCGATTTGTGTCGCGCATGCCCGTACGACGTCTGGATGCGGAAATTGTCCGGGATCGCATCCTGATGGCAAGTGGCAGCCTGACTTCGGCCATGTTTGGAACACCAGTCGCCGTGAAGGCGGATGACGCGGGCCAGATCATCGTCGACGGCGGTGATGCTCGCAGGAGTATCTATATCCAATCGAGGCGCAGTCAACCCGTGGCAGTGCTGACGGCATTTGATGCCCCGGTGATGGAAGTCAACTGCGAACGCCGACCTGCCTCGACTGTTGCGACGCAGTCGCTGATGCTGATGAATAGCGATTTCATGTTGCAGCAAGCGAAACTGCTGGCAGACCGAGTTCTCCGCGAAGCGGCCAGCGAGCCACCCCCTGCCCTGCCTGCTGATACTGTGTTGCCCGCGCCGCTGCCACTGATCTGGCAATATGGATACGGTCGCTTTGATGAGTCTACTAACCGCATGGCGGGCTTTGATCCATTGCCGCACTTCACAGGATCCGCATGGCAAGGCGGAGCCCAACTACCTGATCCAACATTGGGCTGGGCGATTCTGCACGCGGCGGGCGGACATGCCGGCAACGACCTGCAACACGCCCCCACCCGACGCTGGACGGCACCTCGAGACGGCTTTGTGACGATCACGGGGAAACTGCATCATCCGTCTGAAAACGGTGACGGTGTTCGAGGCCGACTGGTCTCCAGTCGCACCGGCCGGATTTCAGAATGGATCGCGACTCATTCGACGGTTGATACGAACTCGGAACGGATCGAAATTCAAAAGGGTGAGACTCTCGACTTCGTAGTGGATTGCCGTGAATCGGTGACCTCGGATTCGTTTGAATGGATTGTCCAACTCCGCTTGCAAGACGCTTCCAATGCCATCAAGGGAATCTGGAACTCGCAGTCGGATTTTCATGGACCACAAGCCGTCACGGGGCCACCCCTGCCGCAGCAGGTTCAACGTGCCTGGCGTTTAGCTTATGGACGAACTGCGACGCCTGAAGAACTCATGTCAGGACTGCGTTTCCTGGCACGACAGATTGACCAGCAACGAATTCAGCCCGTGTCAAAAGTGGCTCCGGAACAGCAGGCGCTGATTGATCTGTGTCAGGCCCTACTGAGTTCAAATGAGTTTTTGTATGTGGATTAGTGCTTCGTCAAAGTCAAGAATTGGGGTGCCACTGGCTTTGCCAGTGCAGTTTGACTCGGTGAAGTCCAAGGCGGCACTGGCATAGCCAGTGGCACCCGACCCTAAATCTAGATGTCACAAGGCCACTAATAATCGTTAGAGTCCCAGCTTTAACTGGAACCCAAACGGTCGATGGGAGAGTGAATAAAAATGGACAACTTCGACTCTAACTGCGGTTGCGGTGATTCCGTTCACAACGCTCCGACTCCATTGTCGCGCCGCGGTTTCCTGGCTCAAAATGCCTTGGGGATCGGATCTGTGGCATTGGCCTGGATGCTGCAGCAGGAAGATCTGCTTGCGAAACCTGCGGCTCAAAAACAAGAGCGAGTGGCCTTTAATCTCAAGCCGAAACCGCCCCACTTCGCGCCACAGGCCAAAGCGATGATCTCGCTGTTCATGCACGGTGGCCCGGCGCATATGGATTTGCTGGATCCCAAGGCGGAGCTGACTAAACGCGATGGCACCGAGTACTCCGGCGAAATTGTCTACAGCTTCGTAAATCGCGCCAGCAAGAAGTTGCTGGGCAGTCCCTGGAAATTTGAAAAGCGTGGCCAGTGCGGGACCGAGGTTTCCGAGTTGCTGCCACACACAGCCGGAATTGTCGACGACATCTGCGTCATTCGGTCTATGCACACTGGCCACAATGGGCATGAGGTCTCCATTCGCTATTTTCACGGTGGGATTCCCGCAGTCCTGGGCCGGCCGACGGTTGGCTCGTGGATTACATATGCACTCGGATCAGAAAGCCAGGATCTTCCCGCCTATCTCGTGCTGGTCGACCCGGGTGGACTTCCCGTTGACGGAGTCACCAACTGGTCGAATGGATTTATGCCTCCGTTGTTTCAAGGAACCGTGCTGCGTCCCACCGAGCCTCGGATCCTGAATTTGAACGCTCCGCCGCACCTGAAAGGGGCACTCCAGGAACAGAATCTCGCTTTTCTGGATGAACTCAATAAACGGCACCTGGAACAGCATCCTGGTGAAGCCGATCTGGAAGCCCGGATTGCCAGCTATGAACTCGCAGCCCGCATGCAAACGGCGGCTCATGAAGCTCTCGATATCTCCAAGGAGACCGAAGCAACGCAAAAGTTGTACGGCATCGATCACCCCGAATCCCGCGAATATGGGACTCGGTGCCTGATCGCCCGGCGGTTGATTGAACGCGGAGTGCGCTTCGTCCAATTGTTTCTGGGGGGGCAACCGTGGGACAATCACACCGAAATTCGCACGGGCCTGCCTGCGATCTGCAAGCGGACCGACCAACCGGCAGCCGGGTTAGTGCAAGACCTCAAGCAGCGCGGGCTGCTGGACTCCACACTGGTTCATTGGGGCGGTGAAATCGGCCGATTGCCGGTTGTTGAAGGCGACCCCCAGAAGGGCGGCCGAGACCACAACGGCCAGGGATTCACAATGTGGCTGGCCGGTGGCGGTGTCAAAGCCGGCATGACCTACGGTGAGACCGATGAATTCGGTCACAAAGCGGTCGTCAACACGGTGACCCCAAATGATTACCAGGCGACGTTGCTACACTTATTCGGGCTGGATCACAAACGCCTGGTCTATCATTACAACACACGAGAACAAAGTATTACTAACGGACGTGAGTGCCGCGTGGTGAAAGAGATCTTGAAGCACGCTTAAAACCTGCCCAACAACTGGTACGTCGAAGAGTTTGCCTGAACGGCAAACATCTTCGACTGCGAGTCTCGGAGAGACATCGCCTACAGTGAAATCAGGTTGTTCGGCAGCTTCTTAATCAATTTGTGGCAATTCAGATCTCGCCAGAGTTTGGGTCGGTTGACTCAAGCACCAGCTTGAATCCCCCAAGGTCTGGCGACATTGGCTACAAACACCGGTCTTAATGTTCGCGTCCGCAATGAGGATGTTATTGTTTCTTCACATCCAGACAAACAATTTCCTTGTCGTCTCGCAAATACAGTAATCCACCGGCCAGCGCTGGTGCCTGACGTGTGGTGCCGATGATGACCTTGCGGCCGATTTCTGTATAACTCTTGGGATTTGCCTGGAGGAGTACGAGTTCGCCCTTCATCGTCGAGATCCACAATTTCCCGTCTGCCGCAATGAGATTCCCCTTGCCAAATCGCAACTGCTGCCAGGCTCGTTCACCGGTCGCGGCATTAATGCATGTCAGATGCGTAATCGGCCCTGCTCCACCGACATTATCCATGCCATAAAGATAGCCGTCCAACAGGATCGCCGTCTGCCACTCGGTGCGCAAGACGCTCTTGGTTCCCTGCGACACCCAGACTTCACTGATGTCAAACTTCTTTCCGTTCGGCTTCAGTGACAGCAATGCGCTCCCGTGATTTTCGCCCGACGAAATGAAGATTTTTCCTTGAATCGACAACGGAATGGCAATGTTGCATTCGTAATTGGTTTCATAGGGATACCGCCACGAATTGGCGCCAGTTTGCGGATCGAGACCCAGCACAGATCCACCCGTATAGACCACGACCTGGGACTTGCCGCCGACATTCAGCAACGCCGGTGACGAATAACCCGCGACATCATTTCCGCTGACCCAGGCCTGCTTGCCGGTCTTAACATCATAGGCCACGACCGTCGCGTCCGGTGCACCAGCCGTCACGATGACATTTCCACCTACGACGAGTGGAGAACAGGCCATCCCATAATCTGCCTCTTTGCCGTCATGTTCCTTGAGAACATTGTGAGTCCACTGAATCTTGCCGTCCTGGAAGTTCAGCGCCAGCAGTATTCCTTCACCCGTGAAGACGAAGACTTGATCCCCCACGATTGTCGGGGTCGCCCGGGGCCCGTCACCCATCGGATTGCGATACTGCGGAGCAACCGGCTGTTCCCAAATCGGCTTTCCTGTATTCGCATCGAGTGCCACCACCGTCTGCTTTCCGTCCCGCTGGACTAGGGTTAGCAGTCGGCCGCGACTGATCGCCAGGCCTGACATGCCGACGCCGCCAGGAACTCGCCACACTTCTTTGGGCCCCTCCGCCGGCCACTGATTCAGCAAACCCGTTTCGGCAGAGATTCCGTTGCGGTCCGGCCCCAGAATCTGTGGCCATTCAGCACTCTTGGCGGGCTTGTCCGCGGACTGCGTCGAGCTGACAGTTCCAATCACAACCAAGGCGGAAAGGATCAGAAAACGTGCAAAGCCTCGGGGAAACATTCCATTTCTCACGGCGGCCATCTTCAACATTCCGTGTCTCATAGGTGCCTTTTCGCTGCTGGGACGCACTGAATCAAGAAAACCGGAACGATTGGGAACGCGTCTCATCGGATTCGTTTTCACGACGCTCGACCTGAGAAATTGCTTCACCTAAAGCTCAAATAACCATCTCGGCGTGTTGGGTGAGGTATTGATGAATTGCTTGCAAATCCGAACATCGAACAAATCGTCGCCTGAAGTTTTACCACACTCGAAGCTGAAAGAGCAGTCTGCTGGAAAACGTATCCTGTTGAAGCAGGTTTCAGCTTAGAGTATGATTCGAGTGGGGAATTGGTTCGCAAACTCGCATACCAATTGTCTGCTCGCCGTTGGAACATCGTACCATGTCGTTCGCCAGAGTAACTCGAGCCCACAGCCAAGCGTTCACCGTAACATTGGGATTGAACAGAGATGACCATTCAACTCACCGATGAACAACACCGAGCCTTGGATGCCGACAGCGAGCGACCACATCGGATTGTTGATCCGAAAACGCAGATCACGTATCTTTTGATACCGGCTGACGAATATTATCGAGATACGTTGGACAACCAACAGATTCGGAATATTATCAAGAATTACGGTATGCGGGGCGCGATTGACCGAATGAATGCGTAAAGGGGAAGCAATGGCGAAGCGTTTCTGGAACCGAATTGTATCGTTGGTGTTGTCGATAACAGTTCCACTCTTCTGTGCCTCGACATTGGTTCTGGGAACGGGCTCCCATGCTGCGGGGCAATCCGCTGCTCCTCAACCATTGACTCAAGAACAACGCGCGACTCTGGAAGGCGAATTGAAGTCGCTTGAAGCGACGCTGAAGTCCGTCGCAGAACAATCGAAACGCTCAATTGTGGACGCCGCGATCTTCGCCAAAGGAATCAATTGGGCTTTGTCGTATGACAAGGAATTCTCGGCAGCAGACATCGCGTTATTCAAAAAGGCAATGGTTCGGGGAGCAGAACGGGCCACGCAGATTAAGGCCAACGAGTCGCCCTGGAGCACGCGCCGCGGCAAGCTGGCTTTGGGGTACATTTCTCAGATCGATCAATCGGTTCAGCCGTACGGCTTGATTGTCCCCAAAGGGTACGACCAGACGCGTCCGACCCGGTTGGATGTGGTGCTCCACGGCAGCACACGACCGGTGGGCTTGAGTGAACTGCGTTTCATGGCTCGATTCGACGAGGGTGACGCGGTCAATCCTGCGCCGCCCGATTTGCCATTTATCGAGCTCCATCCGCTGGGACGAGTCGAAAACTGCTACCGTTGGGCGGGTGAAACGGATGTGTTCGAAGCGATTGAGGATGTCTGCCGCCGCTACAATATCGACCGAGATCGCATTGTGCTGCGCGGCATGTCGATGGGTGCTTCGGGAACGTGGCATCTTGGTTTGAAGCATCCCGACCGGTTTGTGGCCCTGGGGCCATATTGCGGATACGTGGATACGCATCGCTTTTCAGAAACGCCTCTCCCAAATTTCGTCAAAATCGGCCAGTTGCCCGAACATCAGGAACTCGCGCTGCACATGCTCGATTCGGTGGACTATGCCGCAAACGCCGGTGTTGTCCCGACCATCGCCTGCATGGGGGAGAAGGACATTTTCTTCGACGCGCACGTCATCATGGGACAGGCATTCCAGAAGGAAGGTCTGAAGCTGGTCAATCTGATTTCACCAGGCACCGGCCACGTCATCGACCCCGTGACGCATGCCGAGCAGATGCGGCAGATTGCCAGCTATGTTGAAAAGGGACTCAACCGTAAACCTTCAGCATTGCGATTCGTCACGTGGACCTTGAAATACAGCCGGTGCGACTGGCTGCAGATCCTCGGACTCGAAAAACATTATGCCCGGGCGGAATTCTTCGCAGCACTGAAGGGCGATGCCCTGGAAATCGCAGAACCCCTGAACATTACGCGTTTCGCAATTCAGACGGCTCAACTGCCCCACTTGCCAAGAGTGTTTCGCATCGGTGATACGGAACTCAAGCTGCCAGATTCGTTGAATGCGCAATCACCTCTGGTTGTCGTCGAACGGCGAGACAATCAATGGCACTTAGCCGCAGATGCGTCGAGCGGAAAAATGTCGATCACAGGAAAGCGCCCCGGTTTGCAGGGACCGATTGACGACGCGTTCACAACACCGTTCCTGTGCGTCCGAGGTACGGGCACAGCGTGGAATCCGGCGGTCCAGACCTATTGCGATGCCAGCCTGAAACGATTTGAAAACGAATGGCGGCACTACTTTCGCGGTGACCTGCCAATTAAGGATGACACTGCGGTCACTGAAGAAGATCTTCGCACCCGAAATCTCATCCTGTTTGGCGACCCCGGAAGCAACACGTGGATCGCCAAGGCACTTCCGCAACTACCAGTGACGTGGACCAGGGAGTCAATTCGAATGGCCGGGCATGATTACCCTTCCGCCCAGCACGTCCCGGCGTTTATCGCGCCCAACCCGTTACCTGGCGCCCCTGAACATTACATCGTGATCAATAGTGGTCACACGTTTCGAGAAGCTGAGCTGGCAAAAGTGAATTATCTGCTGTTCCCACGATGGGGGGACTGGGCGGTGCTGAAAATTGACCCCACACGTCCTGAAAATGCTCCTGTTTCGGAAGAGGTCTTGCAGGCAGGCTATTTCAATGAACAATGGAAATTACCTTAAAAGGACAGCAACCGGGACCGTCGGTCTCCCTGAAGGTGGGACGCGAACTGATTCTCGACATCCAGAAAACGATTGATTCATGAATAATCCAGCTGCCTGTTCTCTGATGATTCGAATACTGCCCGCTCTCTTCGTAGTCCTGACGGCGAATTTCTGTCTCGCACAGGAAACCGGTTATCAAAAGGAAGTCACTGTCTCCGAGGCGACTCGGCTGGACTGGGTGTTTGCACTTTCAAACCAGAGCCGAACGGATCCACCGGCGGAGTGGCTTGAGGGATACGATTCGAAGCGGCAAAAGTACGAATTGTTTGTGCCACCCGCGGCAAAAGCTGCTGCGAAAGTAAAGCCAAAGTCGAAGGCGACGGTGAAGGCAAAAAAAGACAAAGCAACTCCCACCAATGAGGGCCTGCCAGTCGTGCTGTTCATTTCGCCCGGTGACGCGCCCGCTGGATGGGCTCAATTGCAGACCATTTGCCAGCAGCAGGGAATCGTGTTCGCCAGTCCATTCAACGCAGGCAACAATGTCCCCATGCCCAAACGCGTCCGAATTGTGCTGGATGTCCTGGACGACTTGCGGCGGCACCACAGCATTGATCCCGATCGAACTTATGTCGGTGGCTTTTCGGGTGGAGGGCGCACCGCGTGCGGTATTGCCTTCGCGTTACCTGAATTGTTTGGCGGCGTAATGCCTGTTTGTGCCGGGGGCGATCTGCGTGAAGAACCCTGGTTGCGACATCGCGTGATTGACCGCTTAAGCGTGGCCATGATTACCGGCACCGATGATTTCAATCTCAGCGAAGTCGATCGATTTCGAGGACCAATGCTGACCGACATGGGTGTCCGCGCAAAAGTCACCGTCGTACCGAAACTCGGACATGCGATTCCCGATGCCCAGACATTCAGTAAAGTGATCGAATGGCTGGATGCAGGGGCGGCAGATCGTCGCAAGCTGGCCCAGACACATCCCGCCAGTCGGATTGCTCGAGATGCCATACCCACCCGTGAAAGTTGGGCCAAGTCACTCTTCGAAGAAGGCCAGCTGAGACTCAAGGATCCCAAGACCCTGTATTCTGGACTGATGCAATTGCAGGGTATTACACAGCGCTGGCCGGACCTGAAATCGGCGAACGATGCGAAACAAATCCTGCAGGAATACGATTCACGTCCAGAACATCCCTGGGAAGCCGACGATATCGCCGAACAACGCAAGTTTTTGATCGCCCGCGCACGCGGCTTAAGTGCCTATGCAACAGGCGAACTGCCTGATCAATATGCAAAGCAACGGAAAGATATGCTGCAGGCGGCGATTAATTTGTGGATGTTGGTTGTGGAAGACGGAAAAGACGAAAAGAGTGTTGCCGAAGCCGAAAAAAGACTTCCGGAGTTGAAGAAACGACTCTCGGAAGAACCCGCAATTTAAGTCCATTCGACAGGCGAGCCGACGGAGCGACTGCACGGACAGGTTGAAAACCTGTCCTACTGCTGCAGATTCAGCAATTCGCGCGTGTCGCGATAAATCAGACGTTCAATCGCGTCGGTATTGAGCCGCGGCAAGGCCGTGCCCGCCAGCATGTTGTTCAAGTTCCTCAATCCGGCAATCGACGCGTTCACGGTCGTGAAAGGGTAATCGGTACCAAACAGAATCTTATCCCAGACTCCATATTCCTGGACCAGCATCAGGCTGTGATAGAATTGAAACGGGCGATAATGTAATGCGCTGATGTCACAATACACGTTCGGGTGCTTGCGGGTCACGACAATCGCTTCCCCTTCGTAAGGATGCCCCAGGTGGGCCATGATGATTCGGACTTCGGGAAACTGGGTCGCGACCGGATCGAGATGTCTCGGCAGCGTACATTCTAATGGGGCTTGCGCGACAAAAGTCGTTCCCGTGTGAAGCAATACGGGCAATTGATGCCGCGTGGCGTATTCCCAAAGCGAATCGAGACGCTGTTCGTCGGGACAAAAACCCGCGTACATCGGCATCAGTTTGATACCGCGCAGGCCAAGTTCCTGATGACCGTAGTGCATCTCGTCCTGCCAGCCCGGTTGGGTCGGATCGAGCGACAGAAAGCCGATCAGCTTGTCCGGATGTGCGGCGACGTAATCAGCGACATATTGATCATCCACCCACAGACCGCTCAGCCGAGCCTTCCCTCCAAAAACCACCGTGATGGTGTCATCTGTGGCCGTCTCGCGATACTCAGCATAGCGCACGGTCAGATCGAGTTCCGTGCCGGCTTTCGCGCGTTTCGCCTGCTGACGAAAATCGTCGCTGAAATGCAGCGGGTATTCCCAGGTATGGCTGTGGATATCGAGGATCATGATTTCATTTCGTGCTCTTTGACGATTGACCAGTCAACGTCGACTCCCAGTCCCGGCCGGTCAGTGATCGTCACGCGGGGGCCGGCGATTTCGATTGAATTGGTGACAATGCGGGTCGCATGGTATTCCGGACCAAGCATGTCGCCCGGAAATTTTTCCACCTGCATGTTCGGACAGGCGACCACAAGATGAGCCATGGCCGCCGTACCGATGTCCCATTCCAGATTCGAGCCAATACTGCAACCGACCCCGTGCTGGCCTGCGAAGTCGACAATCGCTTTCGATTTGCTGATACCGCCATTTTTGCCCGGGTAAACACTGATCAAATCGCAGGCCCGATGGAGAATTAATTCTCGGGCGTGCTGCAGGTCGAAACACATGTCATCGGCCATGACTGGTGGTTTCGTTTCGCGGCGAACTCGGGCCAGACCGTGATAATCGCCATCCGGCGTCGGCTGCTCATTTAATGCGATGCGGCAGTCTTCCATTTCGTGCAGACAATGAATCGCCGTGTCGACGTCCCAGCCGCAGTTCGCGTCGATCGTCAACTTGCGATCGGGACCGATGGCTTCGCGGACTGTGCGGACGCGAATGAGATCGTCCACGGCGGGACCTCCGACCTTGACCTTGATTGTCTGAAATCCGCGTCCAACCAGTTCCAGAGCCAGCTCTCGGGCGCGTTCAGGAGAATAGGCTCCCATCGAAAAGCGACACTCGACAGTCAGTGGCCGAGCCGCGCCGCCGAGTAATTCGTAGACCGGTTTGTTGGCCGCCTTCCCTGCAATATCCCAGCACGCCATCTCGATTGCCGACTTGGCGAACCAGTTATGCCGGGCAGTCCGGTCCATTCGCCGATTGATCCCGTCAATATCCAAGGGATCCGCACCGATTACAGCGGGGCCGAAGATCTGATCGAGAATCGCTTTCGCCCCCCAGACAGTCTCACCGCTCCATAACGGCATGACAGTTGCCTCACCGACTCCTTCGATCCCGGCATCCGTTCCCAGACGCACCAGGACGTACTTGGATTCCCGGTGCCAGCCCAGTGCCGTCACCATATGCCGCTCGGGTTTGAGCGGAATGCAAACGGCCGTAGTTTCAACGTGTGTGATCCGCATCGCGAAACGGTCCTCTCAATCAATTTTGCAGGCGAGTCGCATTAGAGTGATGATTTTGAAACAGAAAGATTTTGAACTTGTCCGTATCAGGTAAACAGTGGGCTGAAAAGCTGTCCTGACTGTTACTTCACATCTCATGGAGACTCGACGTTTTCGGTGCCATTAGCGAATTGAGGTGAGCGCTCGTAAAAATCGTAACACTTCAGCGATCTGGCGTGAAGGAATTTGGGTCCCAGACAATTCGGAATTCAATCACCGATTGCTTCGCTACCGGTTGCGAGTCACAACGAGACTCGCCTACAGTGTAGCGCACTACCGCGTGCAATGTCCGTGCCTTCGAACGAAACTGACACCGAAACCCTACGAGGTGCAACTGGTGAGCCAATCTCTTGAAACGACTGCCGAACGTCCGACATTTGTGCGATATCTGGTTTTGTTGTTCCTCTGCACGCTCGCCTTCATTTTTTATCTCGATAGGATCTGCATCAGCAAAGCCGTCCCCAAGATTATGGAGGAATTGAATCTCACGAAAACGGACATGGGATTCGTGCTGGCGGCGTTCACCCTTTCGTACGCGTTATTCGAAGTACCAATTGGATGGTGGGGTGACCGCTACGGGTCGCGTGGAGTGATGGCCCGGATTGTCATCGGATGGTCAGTTTTCACGGCATTGACAGGAGCGGTATGGGGATTTTCATCGCTGATCGCCGTGCGCTTTCTGTTTGGGGCAGGCGAAGCCGGAGCGTTTCCGAATACGGCGCGCATCCTGTCCCGCTGGCTGCCTCTGGAACGTCGCGGAATGGGGCAGGGGCTGGTGAACTCCATGAGCCAGGTCGGCGGCGCGGTGGCGCCCTTACTGACGGCCTATCTGATGGAGTGGATCGGCTGGCGCTGGACTTTCGTGGTGTTCAGTATTCCCGGAGTGATCTGGGCCGGTGTCTTTTATTGGTGGTTCCGTGACGACCCGCAAACCCATCCTGCCGTGAATGAGGCCGAACGGAAATTGATCGCAGCGGGAACCGTCGCCCATGACGGCGCCACGCACCCTCCAATTCCCTGGGGGCTGGTCGTCTCAGCTCCACAAATCTGGTTGATGGGTGCAGTACTGATGTGTACGGCGGCGAACTCGTATTTCTACTATTCGTGGTATCCGACCTATCTGGAACAAGGTCGCGGAGTCACGTCCATTGATTCGGGCAGAATGTCAAGTATCGTGCTGGCCGGTGGAGCGATCGGCTGCATTTGCGGAGGCTTACTGATTGACTTCCTGGTAAAAGCCACTGGCGATCGGCATCGCTGCCGCAGAGTCTGGGGCTGCACAGCACTTATTCTGGCGGCAATTTGCCTGGTCATCGGAAAAAACTGCGAATCCGCCTATGTGGCTTCGTACTGGACGGCTGGGTCGTTGATGTTCATGGTTTCGACTTTAGCCGGCTGGTGGGGTGCGGTGACCGATCTCAGCGGCCGCCATCTGGGCGCGTTGTTCGGATTGATGAATTCTCTCGGCGCGGTCGGTGCAATTGCCTCGCAGTTATTCGTCGGCCCCTACACCAAATGGATGGAATCCCAAGGCCACACTGGCAGTGCCCAGTGGGATTCTCTCTTCTATGTTTATGCCTGCGTGCTGATTGTAGGAGCCTGCGGCTGGCTAATGGTTGACTCCAGCCATTGCATCGACAGAGTTGAGTAAACCGCAACGCGTTCTCCAACTCTGCAGGGGAACGCAAGACCTCGAAAACTCTGCTTCGCGTCGAACCCGGATATTACATGGCGAGCGTCGAGCGTCAGCCGATGGACTCGCGCGTCCGAACTCAGGCGTCTGATAACTTCCAGCGTGCGGTGACAGTCTGTCCCGAGATGCAATCATCAATTCCCACCCCGGAATTACCATCTCGCCATTTCGCATAGGGAAACCAGATCGAGACAGCAGGGATTCGCTTGAAATGACTCAGACTTTGCGAACAGCAAGCAAACCCACCCCACTCTACGCACTCTTCCCACCTTATCAACTCTTCTAGTGCTATAAACACTATTGCGGAGACTGATTCCACGCAGTCGCTTTTCGCGCAATTTCAAGCCAAGTGTCCAACTCACGGGGACGAATTCTGGCCAGATTTCCCAGCCGAAACGCGATTAACGAGGAAACAACGGCATTCCGGAATTTCTTAATATGACAACACTGAAAGAATAAGGACTTGCAACTGGTTCTTCGTAGAATTAATTTCGGCATTAGACATCAGCATGAGGATGTTTACAGCGAAGAGCAAAGGAGGACAGCAATGTCGACGCGATTCTGTCAGTTGAGCACTGTTGCCTTCGCCACAGCACTACTATTTAGTACACCGTGTGCTACGTTCGCTCACGGTGGCGGTGGCGGACCTGGAGGAGGGGGCGGGCACGGAGGCGGAGGTGGCCATTTCGGAGGTGGGGGTGGTCATTTCGGGGGCGGAGGGCACTTTGGGGGCGGAGGTCATTTCGGCGGAGGGCACTTCGGAGGCGGAGGCTTTGGTGGTGGCATGGGGCACTACGGCGGCTTCCACGGCGGAGGATTTGGGGGCGGAGTTAATCATTTCGGTGGCATGCATCCAGGAAACTTTGGTGGCGGATTCCGGGGAAATCACATTGGGGGCATGCAGGGCGGAGCGTTCCGCGGCAACAGTTTTGGCGGAGCGGCGCATTTAGGCCGATCGTCGATCGGCGGCATGCGAAGCAATCTCGGAGCCGGATTGCGTAGCGGCAGTATGGCTCTCGGTCGTCAGGGTGGCAGTTCGTTTATGAGCCGTCATGGAAACCTGGGGGGATCATTCGCCAACCGAGGTGTCGGTGGCTCTCTTGCTTCTCATAGCGGTGCAGGCTTCGGCCGTGGCGCGGGAATCCACACGGGAATCGGAGGCAATTCATTTGCGGCACGGCACTCATCGGGGTTTGCCGGCTCACGTGGTGGATTCGCAGGATCGCATGGAATCGGATTCGCAAACGCCAATCGATCAGGACTGGGATTCGCCAATCATTTTGGATACGGATATGGCAACCGACTCGGATACGGATATGGGAATCGGTTTGGTTACGGATTTGGGAACCGTTACGGTTGGGGTGGACTTGGCTGGGGCGGTCTCGGTTGGGGACGTTACGGCTGGGGCAGCCGATTTGGTTGGGGATATCCATTTTTTGGCTATCGATACGGCCTTGGTTATCCCTTTGGATACCGCTATGGGTTCGGCTATCCGTTCGGCTATGGGTATGGATTTCGTCGATTCGGATACGGCTATCCATTCTTCGGTTATGGTTGGGGCGGATTGTTCGGATCCTTGTACTATGGTCTGGGTTATGGATTGGGCTATGGTGGATATGGCGGGTACGGTGGATATGGCGGGTACGGTGGTTATGGCGGGTACGGCAACGGATATGGATACGGCTATCCAGGTTACGGCTATGGCTACTCAAACTATGGCTACGGCTATCCGAATTATGGATACGGTTACGATCCATCTCTGAGCTACGCGAATGGCTATACGACAGGAACGAGCCTGTCTCCAGTCACCACCGCGGCAGTGATTACGCCTGCACAGGGAACGGTCACGACAGCTGCCGCACCTGCGGCAGGTTTTACGGACCAGGGTGAGGCCGCGTTCAGGAGCGGCGATTTCAACGGCGCTGTTTACGCATGGAGACATGCGGTCGTCGATGACCCACAGAATCCGGTCCTGACAATGATGCTCTCCCAAGCCTTGTTTGCGACTGGAAAGTATGATGAGGCGGCGGGTGCCACTCAAATGGCGATGCAGCAACTTCCGAAAGATCAATGGGGCGTGGTCGTCAAGAACTACAAAGATCTCTACGGCAGCGTTCAAACCTACACAGACCAACTTCGCGCGCTGGAGAAGGCGGTTCGAGACAAACCGTCAGATCCTGCGCAGCGATTCTTGCTGGGTTTCCAATACGCCTATCTGGGCTATCCGCAGCAGGCAATTGCTCAGCTCGAAAAGGGCATTGAAGCAGCGCCAGCAGACGAAATGGCGAAGCAATTGAAGGCTGAACTTCAAGGCAAGACCGTGGCCCCGGTGATCATTCCGCAAAAACAATAAGCGGAACGATTAAGCCAACTTGCCACCCTGCAGCTCTCCTCGCACATCCGCGAGGAGAGCTTTTTTTGCGCCCGTAAGTTCTCACGGAATCTTGGAGCTGGGCTATCGTATGATTCGCCACACCACCATAACATACACACGCCTGAGATTTCTATCGCGTCGCGCAGGCTGATTGGAATCGAACCGGCTTTGATGTTTTGCCGTCATCCTGCGATACTCCTTTTCAAGTCTCAACAATTGATTGACAGTATCACTTTTCTGAACTGGATGACTGACATGCGTCGTGCGCTCCGACTATTGCCATGCTTGCTGATCCTGTCTTCCCTGACACTCTTTGCGGCCCCTCCCGCAGTTGTCCCGGATCAATTACTGTTTGATTTTGAGGATCCCGCAACGCTCAAAAACTGGGCGAACCTGGAATTACCAGATGCAGCGGTGAAAGAACCACCTGTTCGCTGGGAATTCGTCCCGGAACACGCGAGCTCAGGCAAGAACGGCCTGAAGCTGACCTTTGCGGGCGGACAATTTCCCACACTCACGACGACCGAAGTCTTCGCGGATTGGACTCCCTTCCAGACGCTCAAGGCCGAGGTCTGGGCCAGTCGTGATTGTGTGATCGGTTTTACGGCGCTGCAAGAAAAGAGCGAACGCGGAGGCAGCTGGGAAGCGATCGTCAGCCGCTGGACGAAAACAGTTTTTCTGAAGCCTGGCAAGAACGAAATTCTCGCCACAATTCCTCAGCCCAATGAGTACGGAATCAGCGCCAAACGGGGTAAAGTCGTGCGATTCGAGATCTTTATGTATCACCCTCACCCGGGCGAGACAATCTTTGTCGATCAGATACGTTTGAGCTCAGACAAAGTCGCTCCGACTCCAGAAACCGAATTCACTTTGGTTGGAACAGCTGAGAAATTGAGCGGCAAGTCATCTGCAGATGCTGTGATCAAGCTGGGGAAGAAGCTGAAGGAAAAATGGTCACCGCCAGTCCCCCAAAGTATTGAACAGGTCGAAGCAAACTTTCAA
The DNA here is from genome assembly GCA_028291565.1 of Planctomycetaceae bacterium. GTDB lineage: Bacteria > Planctomycetota > Planctomycetia > Planctomycetales > Planctomycetaceae > JAKFVC01. Next base: position 19,449 of record JAQGHT010000273.1, read on the forward strand.
CAGAAGTTCACCAAATTCAAGGCCGAACACCCCAAAGCCGTATTGGCGATCTTGAGAGATGGTGCAAAGGGATTCGACCCCGCCCGGCCCGATGCCGTCTATACTGGCTGGAAGGATGCCTACTGGAACAGCCATGGCCCCGACACGGCATTCGTGGACCGCGCGATCAATCGTGGGCACGCTGAATCACACGAAGTCTTCATGCGACATCGCAGCCCGTTGATGCAGGTTGATCTGTCCAGCATTCCGCAGAGTGCGAAGATCCTGGCGGCGGAACTGATTATCACCCGAGCCAACGAGAAATACCTCGACGATCACAATCCCGACAAGAAGCCCACGTTCTGGGTAGTCGAACCCTGCAACCGACCGTGGAATGAGTTTGAAGTCAATGCGTTCGAATATGCCAGGGATCTGTTTTGGAAAGAGATCGGCGGCATGTCATGGAACGCAGACCCCGATTTCCATACGGCGTTTCTGGCCCACGGTCCCGGTCAAGGCAAAGTCAACGTCTGGGATTTTACGGAAGCCGTCCGGTATTGGACGAACGGCAAAAATCCCAATTACGGTTTCATGTTACACGGCGATTCGCACGACTATCTGACCGCTGCGACGCGTGAGGCAAAAGAACTTCAGAAGCGTCCGACGGTCCTGGTCATCTATGAAGCCGCGCCTCTTTAACTAGCGCGATTCCAGCTTCTCACGCCACTGGGCTCGCCCCCCGATCGGTAACGCCGTGAAGGATTCTAGTGTGGCGCATTTCGCGCAGCTGAAATCGTGAGATTTCGGAAGTAACACATCGATTGGCCCGAATTTTCACGAATTCAGCTACTAAAATTCTGCACTGCGTCGCCCGATGGGGCCACGGCCTTTGCACCGTTTCTTGGTTCTTGTTGCCTCCTTTTCTTTTCACATCATCAAATCAATCCTTGTTGATCGAAATCCGATTGACACAGCAACTTCAAGCAGGATAGACTGTTAGAGTCTTTTCAATGCACTGCGGAACACACCGATGTTGACTTTTACTGGCCAGCCACACACGTTTTGTGATGGTATTCCGCGTCGTGAGTTCCTGCGCGCAGGGACGTTGGGACTTGGTGGTTTGACACTGGCGGATCTGTTACGCACAGAATCGCGAGGCGAATCAACTGGACGCCCCAAATCGGTCATTTATGTGGTGCTCGACGGTGGCCCCAGCCACATTGATATGTGGGACTTGAAACCCCAGGCACCGCTTGAATATCGGGGTCCATTTCAGCCAATCGCGACCAGCTTGCCCAACGTCCAAATCTGCGAGCATATGCCGCTCCAGGCGAAGATCATGGACCAGCTGGCCCTGTTACGCGGAATTCGTTCGGTCGAAAACGATCACTTCCTCAGCGAGGTCTACACGGGACTACCTCGAACCGCCGGGCCGCGGCCGGCATTTGGTTCCATCATCAGTCGTATGATTGGTGGCGTTGCCGCAATGCCGTCTTACGTCAGTTTGAATGAATTGTCCACGGATCGGTTCGAATTCGAGAAGCCGTACTACATGGGCGCGAGTCATGCTCCTTTCCGCCCGTTCGGCGATTGCCTGGAAGATATGGTTCCGGTCAAATCACTGGAGCGACTGCAGAACCGCAAGCAGTTATTATCAGCATTCGACGGACTGCGACGGAACCTGGACCACAGCGGTTTCCAAAGCCAGCTCGATCCATTTCAAGCACAGGCGCTGGAAATCATCACGTCTTCCAAAGTGCGTGATGCGTTTGATTTGTCCAAAGAGTCGCCCGAAACGATCGCCCGGTACGGCAAAGGGAAATTCACGCACCAGACTTACAAGACCATCATTTATGACTGGGACGCTAAAGCGTTTGTTCGCGCTCGCCGATTGGTCGAAGCGGGTGTCCGAGTTGTCACGCTGCGTGCCGCGGCGTGGGATCACCACAGTGGAGCAATGAGCGATATCTTTCTGTCGCTGCGGCACATGTTGCCGGCTCTGGACCAAAGTCTGTTCGGTTTGATCAGCGATCTGAAGGAACGTGGCCTGGATCAAGACGTCCTGGTCGTGGTCCTCGGCGAATTCGGACGTACGCCGAAAATCAGTCCTCTGGGTCCCGGACGCGAGCACTGGGCCGACGCGGGCTGTGCGATTCTGTATGGCGGCGGCCTGAAAATGGGACAAGTCATTGGTGAAACCGACCCGCATGCCGAACGTTCGTCCAACGGCAAGATTTCATTTCAAAACGTCGTGGCGACAATCTACCGCGTCCTCGGTATCAACATGGATCTCAAGCTTCCCGATTTCAACGGACGGCCGCAGTACATGCTCGAAGACCGTGAACCGATCCGCGAATTGCTGGCGTGATGGGGTTCAGACGCAAGAGTCTTAACCCGGATAATTCTATTCCAACACAAGCCCGAAGCGTCAGCGAGTGCGTCCGTGCGACTTGATATCGATCAGGCACCTGAGCCGTCTGCGACAATGTATCTTGCCCATCAGTAAATACGAACCGAGAATCACTGACTCATACGTACTCGCTGACGCATCGGGCTTTTATGCTCGGTGAATCTTGCAGATCAATGGGCATGAAAAAAGGACGGATCGAACATCAGTTCAACCCGTCCTTCGCAAAACTCAATTGATCAAGATCTTGACTTCAGACTGGACCGATTACATGCCTGGCACAACCGGGACATCTTGTGTCACGGGCTTGGGCAACTTGGCCAGCATCTCGGCTTTCAGTTGCTTGGCCATCTCGTCTTGCGGAGCGACTTTCAAACCCTGATTGAGCTGGTCCACTGCATTCTGAGGATACCCCAGATACGCATAGTGGAAACCCAACAGGAATCGCTGAGCTGGATCATCTGGCTTGTCTTTGACTGCCTTCTCCAAGGCACGCAGCTGATTTGTATAGTCCTGAGCACTGCCATACAGATCTCTGTAATTGGTCACCACGACGCCCCATTTGTCTTTGGGCATGGTCTGCATTGCCGACTGCACGGCCCCTGCAGCTTCGTCAAATTTTCCCGTGGCGAACAAGCCTTGACCGAGCATCATCACGACCACCGGATTCTGGGGATCATCAACCACGGCATGACGCCAGGCATAGACGGCCCCATTGTAGTCGGCAGCCTTGAAAGCGGCTTCGCCCTTTTCGGCGAAACTACCAGCAGCCAAAGCCGAATTATCAGCGAGTGTTACCTGAGACTGTGGTTGCAGTGCGACGAGGCCACCGGCCCCAACCACGTTGGAAGCTAATTGCGTCCCGTTGGCCAAATACTGATTCGACGTTGTCAGGTAAGGGTTATAGGAAACAACTGAGGTGTTGTACCCATTGAAGCCCCAATTGCCAGCCCCACTGTTGATGCCGTATCCGCCGTAGCCACCATATCCACTGCCGTAGCCACCATATCCACTGCCGTAGCCACCGTAGCCACCGTACCCGCCGTACCCACCGTACCCACCATAGCCGCCGTAGCCACCACCGTATCCACCGTATCCACCACCATAGCCACCGTATCCGCCATAGCCACCGTAGCCTAAGCCACCAAATCCATACAACAGAGAGGACAACAGTCCGCCACCATAGCCATAGCCAAAGTAGGGATAACCGTATCCAAAGCGCCGGCCGTAGCCGTATCCAAGGCCATAGCCCAAACCGTAGCCGAATCCGCGACCGTAGCCATAACCGCCGTAGCCGAATCCTCGACCGTAGCCCCCATATCCGCCGTAGCCGAATCCGCGACCGTAGCCGCCATATCCGCCATATCCGTAGCGATTGCCGAATCCGCCGCCGAAGTTATTACCTCGATAGCCAGAGAGGCCCCCGCCGTACCGCGAGGCAAATGAATTGCCAACTCCGCCACCAAAGTTCGACCGTCCGCCGAACCCGGAATTCCCGATCCCGCCACCGTGGCGAGACGCGAACGAATTCCCAACCCCACCGCTCCGGCCGGCCATATTGCCGCCACCGATTCCTCCGACACGATGACTGGCCGCGAACGATCCACCCGAACGACCAGCTCCGCCAATCGAGGACCGCATTCCTCCGCCCATACTGCCGGACCGAAGACCGCTGCTACCAATGCTGCCACGTCCCATGCCGCTGTGTGACAAGCCACTTGAAGG
>JAQGHT010000279.1 GCA_028291565.1 Planctomycetaceae bacterium
GAATCGCAACTCGGGTCCCATTTTTCCAGCGACGGTTTGAAACCGGGCACACAACGAGCGGCCTGAATCATCATTCGCCAGGTAGGACAAATCGGCCCGCCCATCACCGTCAAGATCACCAATTTGAATCAAACCCAGTTTATCGGAAGTATTCATCAGGCGTTCGGGGGCCTGAATTTCTCCTTCTTTTTGGTACAACAAGAATGTGTAATTCTTCCCGAGAATCACCAGATCATCTTTGCCGTCATGATTCAAATCTCCAGCCGCCATCATCCATTGAGCAAGCTGCAAATCTGGCAATCGAAATGTGGGGCCAGCTTTCCATTCGCCCGTTTCCGGTTGCAATTTGACAATCAAGCGGTCCGGCAGTCCGACATAAGCCATGTCCAGCCGACCGTCGCCATTGAAATCGCCCAATGATAATGCTGAAAGAGCTTTGTCGACGGGAAACTTCTTGTGTTCGAAACGCCAATCCCCTTTGAATGAATTGACGTCTTTGGTTGTCGATTTCTCCTTTTGGTCCGACATTTTCTTGCGTTGCAGCAACAAATCGATGCGGCTGTTGCTGTTATCCACAATCGCCAAGTCGGTCAAACCATCGTGGTTCAGATCACCGGCAACCATATTTCCGGAACGCGTGGCCAGTTTGAAAATTTCCAACGGGCGGAACCCATAGAACTCTGCCAGCTCGTTGGCCGGTTCCTGGGCCACAACGAGGGACGCGATTCCTGAAAGAAACAGGCCAAGCACGACCAGAGAGAATCTCCCCAAAGCCATTGTTCCCACGGGCCCTACTGGCTTGTGCCGTAGATTTACAAACCATGCGTGATTCCGCATTCTGTCATTCCCAATGAGACGGTGACTTAAGGATGTGTTCAATTCTTGGCTCAGCCTTTGCGCGATAAAATTGTCACATTCCGACTGATCATTATCGATAGCAGAAGCGATGTTGTTCACGCGAAAAGAATAAGCTACGCCAATTTCGCAGTTTATCACAATGCCCGGCCTGCCGTCACGACATCGCGCAATTTCAGCGCCGTGAGATTTCGCAATCACATTGGATGATTCAACGCGTATCCGTGCCTGGTCCGCTAGAATCCCAAACCATCCCCATTGAGCGCCCCGGTCCCAACTGTCCCGTCCTTAATATCGAACATGGATGGAAATCGCGGCTTCCAATGTCGATTTGCGGCGGGGCAGAATTGCCGGCCATTACCTTCAATCGCGGCGACGGTCGGAATGCGGGCCGCCAGGCTGGCGGAATGCAGGAATGAAAATCCCGGGCATGTCAGATCTTGAACACAGAGGAACATGCCAAACTTTTGCGCGGCAGCGCCCAACAGCAGCGCGTCTGTATGCCCCTTGCACGCTTTCAGAGCAACACCCGAGTATCCCAGTTCGCGGCTGAGTAACAGACTTTCATAATCGACCAATGATTCGTCGATGACGACCGGCTTCAGCTTCGCCGCGGCATGCATCTTGTTTTCAGGATGTGCTTTTAAATCGCGATTGGTCGGTTGTTCGACATACTGCACGCGATCATAGGCGGCACTGGAACGCTCCTGAATCGTTTTCAGAAATTCCAGCACATATTCGACGTTAGCGCACTTCTCATTGAAATCCAATGAGTAGAACCATTGAGTACAACCTCGCTTGGCCTCAGCTTCCGCAGCCACTGCGTCAACCGCCAGGACGCGGTCAATATCCCACGCCAGGTTATCGCCGTTCAATTTAATTTTGAGGTGGGTCAACCCGTCGGCGGCAATCCACTGGCCCAGGTGTTCGGGAAGTTTGTCATTGATCTTTTGAGCCACGTCTGCATCGGTCAGAGGGTCCACAGCCCCCACGAGGTGATACAGTGGCAATTTGGCTTTTGGTTCACGAAGCGTGTACTGATCGAGGTATTCGCCGGCAAATTGCTTGTCGAGGTACTCGGACAGATCGCAATTGACGAACTCTTTTGAGAGAGCATTGTAGCTGTTGATGCCGTGCACACGTCCATAAGCATCATGGACGGCGGCGTCAAGGGGACTGGCCGCGACAAGCTCTGCCAGAGGCGGCATGATCTCGGGGAGCTTCATTTGCTGGGAAATCTTTTTCCCCAAATGAGCGTACTCAGCCGAAATGCGATAGATGATATCGAGCGGATGATCAAAATCTGGATACGCCGCGATCATCTCAGTGACTTCCAAAGCCAACTGCTTCATCGCTGCGGCAGATTGTTCAGGCGTCACTGCGGGAGAAGGCCACGCCCAAATCTGACCGATTGGCATGCTGCCCTGTCCGATTGCGTGCTTTCCTCCGCGTGATTCAACTTTGACTTCGACGTTGATCAGTTCCGAACGATCCATGATCCGCCCGCCGAATTTCAGCGGTGACCGGAACTTGATTGGTTCAAATGTGCAATGAGCGTCGAGGATCCGAATATCCGTGGCTTTCGACATGATCGGCGTGCGCGATTGAATTCCCGGGGTGAATGATCGAAGTAACTATTTGGGCGACGCGATCTTAATCAGATTTCACGAATCGATCAAGAATGGAACGCCGCAAATGTCACAATGCTTAATTCGCCAAGCCAATTCGAGCAGTTTCCACTCCGCAAACCACGCTGACTTCAATGTCGTTCGCACCTTTACCAATACGGATTTCATAGCATTCCGGTCAATTTCCGGGGCCGAATATTCATCGTAGCCTGCCAAGGTGCGAAATTTTACCTATGAATCACAGGTCCGACAAAGCAAATCGATCTGTGCGTCAAGCAGTCAGTCTCAATTTGCCGAGTCACTGTTGCAGTTGATGTTTCGCGACGAATGGAAGGCGAGGCCAGTTGGTGTTCAGCCCGCGAAATTGAAGGCCCATCGGGACGCCCCGTTGGACTCACTGTTTGAAAGCCATCGCAGCACCTGCCCGGCAGTGCCTTGCCACGTGGTAACCCATTGAAAGACTAATAAGTTAGAGATTATTTCCCCAATACCCCCGTTGACTTTTTCCGGCCTCCGGAATAACTTTCCGGTATGGATGGCATTCTGGGTAATGAACGAGGTCGCCGATTGGGTTTCTGTTCTCGTGGAATCACGGCGGACAGTTGAGAAATTGGGATGATCGCAGCAGCGTTGAACCGGCGCTAGTCTGCGGTTTGAGTGTCGAGCGTAAATGCGGAAGGATGATATCGATCCCGCCCACATGGAAGATTTCGGTTAGCGGGAATCAATCGAAAGTCTGCTTATGCTCGCCTGGATTTTTGCACTCGGAAATGCTTTTGGGTCGACAAACTTTGCGTATTTTTCCTGATCCGAAGTGTATTGTTTCATTGTGGCAAATAATTTGCAGAAGATGTCAAGTTCGCCTGGAATGCGGGTATGCTTGAGTGCTGGGTGAAGGAAAGGTGAGATTAGCTCCTCATCCTCAACTTCAAGCATCGAATTTGGTCGTTAAGCGACCAGTGGCCGAAAATCGGCCATGGCGGCAGGATGTCGCGACAATTCGAATTCGCAGGACCTTACGGTCAATGTTGCCCTGAGTGAATTGAACGATCAGAGTGAGACAAACCATGAATAAGTTCGCCACCTCCGCCGCTGCGATGGCTTTCAGCCTGCTGCTGGCTGCGAATGCAGCGAGCGCTCAAGACGTCACCACCTACCCTCAAATTCCTGGCCGGACCTACAACTGGGCCGAGCAGATGTTCGATCGGATGTCACATGACTTCCAGGTCGTCGCACGGGGGGCCGAGGTTGTCCTGCGGATCAAGGTGACCAATAAGTATCAGGAAACGATCCACCTCAGCGGCGCCCGCACGAGCTGCAACTGCATTAGCGCGAAATTGAGCACCAATGTCCTCAAAACTTGGGAAGAGGGGATTGTTGAGGTTCGACTCAATACGCTGCAATATAAGGGCGACCGAAACGCTAATGTCATTGTGCAAATCGATCAGCCGAAGTTCATCGAAGTCGTCATTCCGATCAAGGCCTACATTCGAACGGACGTGGTGTTAGAACCCGGTTCGGCGATTATGGGGCCGGTCGTTCAAGGTGACACCGCCGATCGAAAGCTCAGGATTGATTATGCCGGAAACGTGAGTACTGGCGGGCAGAACTGGAAGATTACGGATGTGAAGTCAACACGGAATCCCAACGTGGTCTGCTCCGTCAAAGAATTGTCCCGGACTTCTGACGGGATCACGGCCAATGTCAGCTACGAATTGACTGTGAAGCTGAATCCTCAAACTCCGTTGGGCGACCTTCGCGAGCAGATCACGGTCATCACCAATGACGGCAGCAGCCCACAGATTCCCGTGCTGGTTGAAGGCAAAGTGATCCCTGAATATTCAGTCACCCCACAGTCGATTGTCCTGAAGTCTTTGAAGCCGGGAAGTCAAGAACGCGTTAAGGTCGTGATCAGCAGTCGCAAGCCCTTCGCTGTCGATAAAATCGAGAGCAATAGTGGTTCTGAATCATTCATGATCCAACCCATTCCGAAGGACAGTTTCCGAGTTGTCCAGGAACTGAGGTTGATCATCAACGCTCCCGAGGCGGCTGGTCCGTTCAACGAAGTCTTCACCGTTACATTGGCGGGTCAGGGTAAGGATCAAAAGAAGGCCATCGAGTTCAAATTGTCTGGGAAAGTGCTCGAGGGAGGCGTGCCCAAGTCTGAAAAAGACAGCGTCAAGCCGCAGCAGATCACGACCGCGAAACCCGTTGTGCAGGTGCCGTAAAGCGTTGGCCGCATCAACATGCAATATGAAGTCGAGTTGAAATTCGAATTAGCAGATCCTGCTGAGGTTCTGCGTCAACTGAGTTCATTGCAGGCCACCCGGAAAGCGGACCAAAGTCAAGTAGATCAGTACTTCGCCCACCCTGTGCGGGATTTCGCCGTCACCGACGAAGCACTGCGAATCAGGAGCATTCAGGACGAAAACCGCCTGACCTACAAAGGTCCAGTCGTCGATAAAGCGACTAAAACGCGGCATGAATCCGAGTTGGAGTTTGCCTCCGGCCGAGCGGCTGCGGAACAATTGGCAGCAATTTGGGAGCACCTCGGCTTCCGCCGCGTTCGAGTCGTGCGTAAGCAACGGCAGACCTATCATCTGAGCTACCAGGACCGCGACCTTGAAGTTTGCCTCGACCAGGTCGAGGGACTCGGTGCATTTCTGGAAATCGAAACATTGGCCGACGCCGAGAACAAATCCGCGGCACAGCGGGCGATTCTTTCCCTCGCCAGTGTGTTTAAGCTGTCCGATCCCGAAACCAGATCTTATCTCGAGATGTTGCTCGAACGCGATCAAGCGGAAACACCCTGAGATCTCGGAATCGCATTGACTGGCCGAATCACGAAAAACCAGGCTCTACGGTTGCGGAATGCCGCATGTGAACGGAATAATTCACGACGAGATACTCCTGAATCAATTGGCTGAATTCAACCGCTGCTTCTCGCGGCAGGCCTTGATTCAATAATCAATACTAGATTTGGACGGCGCATAATCCTTAATCGACGTAAAAAAGAGCGCGGAGATTCCGATCCAGCGGCAGCCAAAGGCAAACGAGGGGCCGCCACGCATGGCGATCGAGCGATGCTCGATAATGCATTGGGACAGATTGAAAAGGCCTTCGGTGAAGGCTCAATCATGAAGCTGTCGGACAACACGCACACAGGTGGAATCCCGGGTATTCGGACAGGCGCGTTATCGCTCGACCTGGCTCTGGGCGGAAATGGCTTCCCTCGCGGCCGGATCATCGAGCTATTCGGACCGGAATCGAGTGGCAAGACGACGCTGGCCTTGCACGTGATTGCGAACGCTCAAAAAGGAGGCGGCGTTGCCGCATTCATTGATGCGGAACACGCACTGGACCCCAGCTGGGCCAAGCGAATCGGAGTGGATCTGGAAGATCTCCTGGTGAGCCAGCCCTCGCATGGCGAAGAAGCCCTGCAGATCGCCGAGATGTTGATCAAGTCGAATGCTGTCGACATTATCGTGATCGACTCCGTGGCCGCGCTGGTTCCTAAAGCGGAACTCGACGGCGAAATTGGTGATTCTCATGTTGGCTTGCAAGCACGCATGATGAGTCAGGCCATGCGTAAACTGACGGGGATCATCGCGAAATCAAAAACATGCGTGATCTTTATCAATCAGATCCGTGAAAAGATTGGCGTGATGTTCGGCAGCCCGGAAACGACTCCAGGTGGTCGCGCGTTGAAGTTCTACAGTTCCTGCCGTGTCGATGTGCGTCGAATTGCGACGCTCAAAGAGGGCGAAACAGTCACCGGAATGCGGATGCGCGCCAAAGTGGTAAAGAATAAAATCGCGCCGCCATTTCGCATCGCGGAATTTGACATGCTGTCGACCTGCGGGATCAGCCGTGAATCCGACATTCTGGATCTGGCAATCGCAGACCGAATCATCGACAAGAGCGGCACATGGCTGAGTTACGGCAGTACCAAGCTGGGCCAAGGTCGGGAGAAAGCCCGCCTGCACCTCATCGATCATCCAGAACTGCTGCAGGAACTCACCGACAAGATCATTGCACATCGCACCGAAAACCCGTCCGCCTTCGCTGCAGTTTCAGCTGAAGAATAAGGCACGAAGCGCATTAGGATCGGCGCATTTAAATATCAGAAGGATGTGCCACTGCTTTCACGCTGTACCCGGCGGGTAAGCAGTGCGCGGTGGAGTTTGATTTGCACTGCTTGTCGGCTGAGTACAGTCGATAAGCAGTGGCACAATAGGAATCGTTCCACCGACTTGTTCAGTCCCGACAGTTATTGCTGCGCAAATCCTTAAGTCCGAATGAAACCTGAAAACCACGCGCTCAAAATGCCACAGACAATGACTGGTAACCAGGCGGCCAAATCGAGTCGAATGATTCCCGCCTGGGCCAGATAGGCACAGCACTGTTGCAAGCCCAGCGCAAATGTTGTCACGCCGAGGCTGATTCCCATGTTGGTGACGAGGCCTCGGCTTTCCTTTCGGACAATCACCGGCACCACCATCAACACCAACAGCAGGTTGAAGAGTGGTAACGTCATCCGCGAATGTAAATGCACCGTTTGAGCACGCAGCGACAGTAGCGAGAACGACGGATTGTGGGCGTTCTCCATCAACTCGCGAGTCGACAGGTTTTCGAAGAACTTGTTGCGATTTGCCAGCTGATCAAAATCAATCGTCGTGACGATGAACAGGTCGTCTTCGTGGTCGCCAGGAAGGATCACTTCTTTCCCCAGCCGTGTCAGCAACAACGCCTCAAATCTCGGTCTGACCTTGCTCAGGTGCCAGCCGGCTTTGACTTGCGTTTCGGACTTCGAACGATAAACCGCTGACTCCGAACGCACTGTCGTCAGCTGCCCCACCAGTTCGGGAACCGGCAATACGATTTCCGCATCCGCGAGTCGTCGGTCGGTGAAAAACAACTTTCCGCTGAGAATTTGGATATTGTTCGAATAATCCCAGGCGGGTTTGATTTTTTCGTTCGTATCACTTCCCTGTCCAGGTTTTACCTGCAACTGATTGGCGATCCGGGGAATCAGCAATTCCTGATTCGCAACGAGCAGCAGGCTGATGAACACATTGCCCATCAACAACGGTACCGCCAATCGATATGTCGGAATACCCGCGGAAAGAATTGGATTCAACTCGCCGTGACGTAATAACAGCGCCAAGGCCATTAATGCTCCGAGTACCGAAATCATGCTGCCGACGGTGCTGAAGAACGAACAGGCGCGCAGCAGATAATACCAGGCCATTTCGCGCATGATTCCGATGACACCACCGGATGTCTTGCTGAACTCATCCAGATTCGAGAAGACGTCTAGAACGACGTACAAGCCGAACAGAGCCAGGAAGGTGACGATAAATCCCTGCCAGTAGCGTCCCAACAAATAGCGGTCGAGTAGATTTAACATGGGATTTGCTGAGTTCTACGCCACTCGCCTGCGAGGTGAAATGAAATTCCAATGGTCTCGCAGTGCCGTCCAGACCAGGCCCGGAGTCAGCTGGCGGAAGCAGGCCTGATACGCATCGCCACGATGTGGACATTGCTTGCAATAGCTCGCGGCGCAGGGAACATCCGCCGCAACGAACCGGTGCAGGTTCCCAGCTGGACCGGAGCGTTCCGAGCTTGTACACGTGAAAACTCCGACGACTGGAGTCCCCATCGCGGCGGCGAGATGCATCGGTCCCGAATCATTCGACAGCACCAGATCCGCTTTCTGCAGCAGTGCGGACAACTGCTTGATCGAAGTTTGGCCAGCCAGACTCAAAATCTCGCCTCGCGGAACTTCGCGTTTTACCGCAGCAACCAATTCTTCGGCGGCCGCCGATTCACCTCGACTGCCAATGACGACAGCCGACATCTTCAAATCGCGCAGGGCCTGACGCGCCACCACGCTAAAATGGCTGATGGGCCATTGTTTTGTCTTCCAGCGGGCCCCCGGGTGAATGACGAGCAGCGGTCCGCTGAGATTCGCTTTGACTCGCGCAGCCCACGCTGAGTCCGAATCGGGAATGGCGATACCAGCCTGTTGTTTCAGTTGTCCCAATCCCAGCTCTTCCGCGACCTGCCAATAACGCCGATGGGCGGGACCCTGGGAACTTGTATTAGGCACAAGCAGATGGCAGGCCAGACTTGACCCGTCCCGGGCGGCCTGCAAACCCACTCGAAGTGGTGCTCGACTGGCCCAAGACATCACGCTGGTACGAAACAATCCTTGAAGATCGACTACGAGATCAAATTTCGACTGACGAATATCTCGTAGCAATTTCCACCAGGCGGAAACTCCACCGCGCCGGTCAAACGGAATCAATTTCGGAGCGACTGAGTGTCCCGTCAGCAAGTCACTCAGTTCACGGTTGATGACCCATGAAATCTGACTTTCAGGAAACCGCGAGTGCAGCACATTCAGCAGCGGCATTGATTGGACGACATCGCCGAACGCACTGGGCTTAATGATGCAGATCCGACGAATCGGGCATCGAGACACTCGGGAATTGAAATCGGCGGCATCCATGCCAGACATCATCATTCAAGTTTTTTAACGAGGTCAACAGCTTCCAGTCGGTATTCGGCAGTCCTGTCCGAGCCAGTCTGAATGCAATCGTATTCCATCACGGATGGTTTCGAGGTATGTTACCGCCTGAGAGGATAATCCCTCAAGAGCAATCCGTCTGAGCGTTCCATTGGGTTCCACCATGAGCATGATCAAAGAGTTTAAAGAATTCGCCATGCGCGGCAACGTCATCGATCTGGCGGTCGGTATCGTAATCGGAGGAGCGTTTGGAAAGATTGTCACTTCATTGGTCAATGACGTCATCATGCCACCAATAGGCTTGATTTTGAGCAACGTTGACTTTTCCAGTCTGGCGGTAACGATTCGCAAAGCGACCGACGAGGCGCCCGCGGTCACCATTAAATATGGTCAGTTCATCAATAACGTCATTGATTTCCTGATCGTGGCGTTTGTGATTTTTCTGGTGATTAAGCAAATCAATCGGTTGAACAAACCGGCCCCCATCGCACCGACGACGAAAATCTGTCCGTTTTGCCAGCTGAGTATTCCGATCGGTGCAACACGCTGTGGATACTGCACTTCCGAATTGGAAGTGAATGT
>JAQGHT010000037.1 GCA_028291565.1 Planctomycetaceae bacterium
ATCTCCCCACGACTCCTACGAACAATTAGCATGAGGATCCGTGATCGAACCCGCTAGTCAAACGTTGTTTCAACGCTGCGAATTGATCATACGAGGGACGACAGATCCGATGCTTGAGATTTGAAACACAAAGGCACAGAGGACACAGAGAAATCTCACTGGAAAGCCTCTGCGCCCTCTGTTGCTCTGTGTTTCAAAATCCTGTTTGGGTTATTGAAGCACCATTGAATCGGCCGGTCTTTTAAATAACCGCATACTTCTGCTTTGCCAGGGAATTTGCGTCAGGCCGTCCACGCAAGATGGCCAAAGTCGAGCTTAGAGCGGATGCAAATCACAGGACGACTTCGACAGGACTTTGTATCCAATTGGATACAAACTTGATCCTCGCCAATTGGGTACAGACTCGGTTCCTCGCCAATTGGGTACAAAGTTGATTCCTCGCCAATTGGGTACAAACTCGATTCCTCGCCAATTGGGTACAAACTCGGTTCCTCGCCAATTGGGTACAAACTCGGTTCCTCGCCAATTGGGTACAAACTTGATCTTCGAAAATGAAACTCAGAAAATCGGGTTTCCACGGCAGCATGAATGTCTTACGCCGTGAATATCGCGGCATCACTCGTATCACCACCGAAGAGCCAGCAGGAGGTAGTTCAGGCTCTGATTTATTCTCTGGTCCTTAGCCCTTTCCGTTTTGGCAGCTGTGGCAGCTCCACCAATGAAAAAAGCCCGGTCGCAATTTGCGACCGGGCTTGATCTGGTATCAGTTTTTCTGGAATTGCACACCTTCGAGCGTGCATGTACTGTTTCTACTTGTGGCCCTTCACATCACTTGCCGCGACCGACATGTCGAGGGCTGGGGCAGTCGGAGTCTTGCTGCTCCGTGAAATGCGGACGATGGACGGCGTGCTGGAGACGGTCTCGATGCGGGGCGCCACACCCTGGAATCCGCCGGTCGCCTGGCGGATCGTGGGCGGAGCCGTTTCCGCGAGCTCGACCAGTTCGTCTTCCTCGCTGGCTGAATCACTCGAGGGAGTGAACTGCGAAGATCGCGGGACTCCCGGATTGGGATCGTCGTTTTCATTTAGTGAATTCGGACGAACCGTTCGCTTGTTGATGGGAGTCGGCGGTGCGGGCGGAGTCGCAGGCGTCACTGTGGGGCTATTCGGTGCTCCATCCAGTGCGTCAAGGGCGTTGGCGGTACGATTCAGCGGTGCGGGAGGTGCCGGAGATGCGAAGCGTGGATCAGGTTGTGCCAGGGCGTTTTGAGGGTAAGGACCAATTCCCATGGCGTTTCGCGAGTAAGGATCGCCACCCAGGACAGTCGCTGAATTGGTGGGAACCATGCGGAACGTTGTGGTTGTGACGGGCTGTTTAATGGTCTCCGCCACCATCCGAACCTCTTGTACAGCCACTTGTCGCGTCGTGGTATAGGGGACATATTTCGTCACCTGATAGGCCACTTGCTTGGTCGTCGGGACCGCCACTTGCCGCATTGTGGTGTAGGGCACCATTTTGGTGACGTTGTAGGCCACTTGCCGGGTTGTCGGGACCGCGACCTGTCGCGTCACCGGAATCTGTTCGGTGATCACATTGGGGACGTAAGAACGTTCCGCGATGATGGCCGGGGTGACCGCCATGCGGGCCGTGTAGAAGCTCCGATTCAAGGCTCCCAACAGGCCGGGGCGATTGTCATAAGCACACGGAGCCACCGTTGGACGGCAGCGATATTGAGTGACCCATTGACCTGCGTCTCGCTGACGGCATTGCATTTCGGTGACGTTTTGATAGGTCATCGCCGGTTCTTGGCGGATTTGCTGTTCCACCACGGGACGGTATTCCGTCTGCGGCACGTTTTGATAGGCGATACTTGGAACCATCGCCGTCTGGTTCTCGACAACAGGACGGTATTCGGTCTGCGGGACTTCGACCATCTTCGTCTGACAAACCGGCCGTTGTACGACCTGTTCAACCACACGAGTCTCGGTGAAGGGC
The DNA here is from genome assembly GCA_028291565.1 of Planctomycetaceae bacterium. Classification (GTDB taxonomy): domain Bacteria; phylum Planctomycetota; class Planctomycetia; order Planctomycetales; family Planctomycetaceae; genus JAKFVC01. Next base: position 1,996 of record JAQGHT010000037.1, read on the forward strand.
TGCATCACGTACTGTGGGACCGGCGGAGCACAAGCGATCGGAGGGGGCGCACAGGCTGACACCTGATAGGCCACCGGCTGAGCACAGGATGGTCCGCAGATCGTGGGCGGAATCGGGGGGGCATTGCAACAGCCGCCGCCGAAGCCGCCGCCAAAAAGTCCGAACTGGGCCATCGCAGGCTGGGTCATTCCGCCCAGGCTCAACGCACCCAATATGGCGAGTTTCTTGAGTGTCCGTCGTGACATGGAACCATCCCTGTCGAAAGTAGTGTGGATTTGAGAGGCAGTTTCGTGGGTCATTCGTCACAGCAGCGCTCTTTCGCCGTACCTGAAAATACTCCCACTGGCCCTCGGGAAGTTTTCTCGTGTTGCGACTCAGGTCGATCTGTGGCTTTCCCTGCACCCAGAGGGGAGGGAGGCAGTCCGGATCGGAACGGGTGAAGTGCTTTTTCAAATCGGTCCCAGGATTGGGGGATTTGGCTCCGCCGTGGCTGCGTGGGGGGAGATGTATCCGAATTCGAAAAATCGGTCAATCCCGTTTGAGAATTCTTCAAGTTTCCCGGCAAGATTGCCGCAGCGGTGTTTTGATCCGTCGCCTGCGGCACCATTTCCAGGCTTCATTTATCAGCAAGTCAGCCGTCCCAGTTTCAGGACGTTCTAAGTTCGTCTTCTGTCAAGTTGCTATTTCCGATTAGAATCGCCCTTGTGACACCAGGAACCATTGACTGGATCATGTCTTAGAGATTCGGACACAGTCCTTTCGGAAGTGTGCCCGCTGCCAAATCCCCACGCGAGTGCCGCATGACTGACACGGATTCGTCTGCTGACCAACTTGATCAACTTTTCGCTGCGCCAGGAGATACTCCGGCGGTGCCAACGGCCAAGTTGCCATTCGATACTTTACCGGATCCCGCGGCTTCGCAGGCATTACCCTCTGCCGAGGAAGCTCGAATTCGAGCTGTGCAGAGATTTCACAGTCTGATGAAGTCATTGACTCCGGTCGTCTGGGTGACGCATACCTTGCTGCTCGCCAACGTGGTGGTCTATGTCATCATGGTGCTTCAAGGAACCAACCCGATGCTGCCCATCGCGGCGGATCTTGTGGCTTGGGGGGCCAACTATGCGCCTTTGACCTGGGGCGGACAGCCTTGGCGGCTGGTTTCGTCACTTTTTCTGCATGGCGGCGTGTTTCATCTGGCCTTCAATATGTGGGCACTTTGGAATACGGGTCGATTCCTGGAACGCCTGGTGGGCAATGTCGGACTGCTGGTGGTCTATTTTGCCTCGGGAGTCCTAGGGAGTGTGGCCAGCCTGTGGTGGAATGGCGATGTCGTTTCGGTTGGAGCTTCCGGAGCTATCTTTGGTCTGATCGGGGCTTTGCTCACATTTATCTGGAACCGTGCAGAGACTTTTCCCGTAGCGGACATCGTCAGGATGCGCAGCAGCCTGCTTTCTTTTATTGGCTACAACCTGTTGTTCGGAACCGCAGTCGGAGGAATTGACCAGGCGGCACATTTCGGCGGACTGCTGGGGGGCCTGGTTTGCGGCCTGTTGCTCAGTCAACCGCTGGACCAGCGGACTCGGCAACGACGCGTTTTCAAGAATCTCATCACGGCAGCCGTCTGCGGGTTAGGCATCGGGATCTTGATTTTCGAGCATCCCGCTCCGCCGCCGGATTTTTTCCAGGAAACGAAAGCCTACGACGTCCTGGTTCCTGAGTCGATCAAGAAATTCGACAAGATGGCGGAGAAATTCAATCAGAAAAAACTCTCCAGTTTGGAATTGGCGAATTGGCTCGAACGGGACCTGTTGCCACCTTGGCGAAAAGTTCGGGAGCATTTGGAGTCTTTGTCCAATGTCCCGGTAGGTCGCCGCGACCTGTTGCATCAAATGCGAACCGATCTGATTCTGCGGGAAGAAAGTTGGGATTTGCTAGTCGATGCGTTGCGAAAGAACGATGTCGGAAAAATCGCCGAATTTGAGGAAAAACAAAAACAAGCCCAATTGATTGAGCGCAAGTTGTATTCGAAGCCGTGAAAATCTGATGCTCGTGTGAACCAGGGAAGGATATCATGACACAAGGAATTCGCCACAGTCTGTGGATCATCCTGGCTGCGGGCTGCGTCTTTTTCTTGAACTTGGGCGTGCCTCAGTTGTGGGACGAGGATGAGCCCAAGAATGCCGCCTGTGCTCGAGAAATGCTGGAACGGAATGACTGGGTCGTTCCCGTTTTCAATTACGAATTACGGACTGCCAAACCCGTTCTCGTCTATTGGTTCATGATGTCAGCCTACGAGCTATTTGGTATTTCCGAATTTGGGGCTCGCTTCTGGTCGGCGGTGCTGGGGATCGGGACTTGTCTGTTGACGTACGATATCGGGCGGCGATTGTTTGATGCATCGGCGGGCTTTTGGGCCGCGTTCATGCTGGCCGCGGCGTTGATGTTCGGGGTCGCTTCACGTGCTGCGACTCCCGATGCGCCGTTGATTTTCTTCAGCACGCTTGCCTTGGCGATTTTTGTGGCAGGGTTGCCGAAATTGGCATTCAAATCCGTTGCAGAGAATGCTGGGCCTCACGATTCGGAGAATCGTGCCACACTGCAGCTGCGTCAATTCCTGCCGCAGCGCTGGACGACTTATCTCTGGATGTATACGGCAATGGGCTTCGCTGTGCTGGCGAAAGGGCCTGTCGGTGTCGTCTTGCCGACGCTGATTCTGATGGGTTATGTCTGGCAGTGTCGCAGGGGAATTAGTGCCCAGGCTGCTGAAGATCACCCTGTTCCGCGGACGCGCATTGCAAGATTGTTGGCAGAGTTGTCACCAACCGTCATCTGGCGAGTGGGCTGGATGTTACGTCCCTTGACCGCGATCGCGGTCATTGCCCTGGTGGCCGTGCCATGGTATGTCTGGGTCGGTTGGCGGACCGACGGCGCGTGGATCGCCGGATTCCTGGGAAAACACAATGTGACCCGGTTCGTCCAACCGCTGGAAGGGCATTCCGGTCCGATTTTTTATTACCTCATCGCCGTGATGATCGGCTTTTTTCCGTGGTCGATCTTCTTACCTCTGGCTTGTCTTCGAATCGTCCAACGCCTGCGAAATCTCCAAACTTGGACTGCCGGCGACGCACTCTGCGCCGGCTGGGCTGTGATCTATATCGGGTTTTTCTCCCTGGCAAGAACCAAGCTGCCAAGTTACGTACTGCCGGCCTATCCGGCGCTGGCACTGATCACGGCAAGATATATTACAGAATGGTTGCGTGAACCGTCAGGCACGTCTCGCTGGTTGACTCGTTTGGGTTTCCTCATTCTGCCAGCCGCGGGGTTGTTTGTTCTTATTGGAGTACCCATCGCGATCTCGCGGTTTTTGCCAGGGCAATGGTATCTGGGGTGGGCGGGGATGATCCCTCTGATCGGTGGGGCCTGGGCCTTTCGATTGACCGAGCGGCAGTGTTTCGAGCGGGCGGCACGCGTGTTTGCCGGCGTTGCGTTGCTGTTTACCGCGACGCTGTTTGGGATCGTTTCTGTCCAGGTGAATCCGCACCAGACGAGTCTGGCATTGATGTCAGAGATTTATGCCGAGACTGAAACTGCAGAGATTGGTGCCTTCGACTATTTTGAACCGAGTCTGGTTTACTATGCCAGAGGTCCAGTGCAACGCATCAAAACGGCCCAACAATCCGCTCAGTTTCTGACTCAAAATCCAGATGCGTTTTTGATCATCCGCGATAAACACAAGTCGGTGATTGAGGCCGCTCTTGGACACGATGTTCAGGTTGTGGCTCAGCGACGTCGGTTTCTCAAGCACGGCGATCTGCTGGTGCTGCAATGTCCGGCCGTGAAGGTCCCACACACTGCTGCAGAGAACGCGGCCAATCTCCATGTGCCAGGTCCATTGAATCGCACGGCGGCCGAAAGGCAACCACAGCGCAACTAATAGAGTCCTTTTTTCGTTGGAGTTCCGGCTTCAGGCGGCAGCAGTTGGCCCCGTCGTGGCCTGACCCGCCGGCTGAAGCTGGCACTCTCACGGTTGAAGTGCCTTCAGCAGCGAAATGAAACCAGCAGTCGCTCAAAAAATCTCTCGTTTTTGATGAGACAATTCGACCTGCGGTAAGTAGACTGGTTAGCTCATTCCGACTGTTTCAGGCGACAAATCCAGTTCAATGCGGATCGCAAGATCGCAATACGTACCAAGCTTCTTCTGAGTCGTGGCAGATCTCAAATCCTTGAAACTCAGATCGGCGGTTCGATCGCGAATCTGTTCAATTTACCGAAGGAGATTGACGATGGCCAAACGGCAAATTCCTGAGACCGACGACCTGGAAATTGTTCCGGATGCCGTTTCGTCCGCTGAAGCTGATGTTGCGAAACACGAGCGGCGGACATTCGCATTCAAAATGCTGGCAGGTGGGGTTGTCGCTTGTATTCTGCCTTTCGTCGGTTTGACGATCAAAGGCTTGCCTGCCGAAGGCTGCTTTATTGTCGGGTTGATTTTTGTGTTGATCGGATTCGTGGCGCTACTGACTTCCTTCAGCAGCAAAGTCGATCGTGTCGCAGTCAACGGTACGAAAGTCGTGATGTATGGCATCATTGGCTTCTTTGGATTGATTTTTGTTGCCGCTGCCGGGTTCTTGGTATTTATTGGTGTTGGCCCTCTCTTGTTTGCGAAACCGCAACCCGCGGCGCCAATTGGACCGGTCAATCCCATTTTCGCTGGTCCGCAAATGCCTGCCGTACCTGGCGTGCAGGGAGCGCCGGCAGGTCAGAAAATGATTACGATATCGGACCTTTCAGCCGGGCTACAAGCGCGCGCCGCGTTGGAAAGCACGACTCCGGCTACGTTTGATCAAGTGGCAGCCAAATTCCTTACCGGGGGGAACCCCGATGAAGTGCAACAGACGTTGAATTATTTGGGCAGCAAGAAACCAAGCGGACCGCACGACCAAATTTCGGCTGCTCTGATTGCGTTAATGAATCGGCCCGGCGCAAGCCTGTCTGACATCATGCAGATTTGTCGCAGCCTGGGCACCTGGGGCGTTGCAGGAAGTTATGCTGACCTACTGAAATGGGCAAAGTCTGCCAGTTCCACACAACGACTCATCGTGCGTCGCGCGTTGAAGGATCTGCGAACGGCCAATCCCAATGCGACAGAAATCCTGAATCCTGAAGCGGAACTGGGGCAATTGGCACTCGCCTG
>JAQGHT010000377.1 GCA_028291565.1 Planctomycetaceae bacterium
GAACATGAAGCGGCTGCTGAAGCGCTGGAGATTGTCAAATCGACCCGTCGTTCTTCGGGTGAGGCTGCGGAGCGCGGCGGCGCGTGTCTGACGGGACTGGTGATTCGTGATGAAACGAGTGGTTTCGGCGGGCGGACCGTCGTCACGCTGGGCAAACGGGATCGCCGGTTGGAGTTGCCTTGGACTCGGCTGAATTCTGGGACCCCAATTGTTCTGACCGAGGAACTGAATCGTTCAGACGTCGGTTGGCGAGGCGTTGTTACGGATCGGGATCGTGAGACCATCACGATCGCTTTGGCCGATGCACCCGAGCCGGAGGCGGATCGGCCGACTTTTCGTGTCGATTTGTCCTCGGACGAAGTTTCGCGGCAGCGTCAGCGTGATGCTTTGCGTCGCGCGGCCAGTACGGAAAAGAAGCGACTGGCAGGTTTCAAGCGGAAGCTCCTGGGCGAAGAGCCGCCTGTGTTCAATCCGCCGAAGGATTGGCAGCCTGTATCGGCCCTGGATCCGTCGCAACGCGAGGCTGTCGGGCACGCACTTGCGGCAGAAGATGTCGCAATCATTCATGGTCCTCCCGGGACGGGTAAAACGACCACGGTCGTCGAGTTGATTCGCCAGGCGATTCGGCGGGGAGAAAAGGTGCTGGCCTGTGCCCCCAGCAATCTCGCAGTTGACAATATGCTAGAAAAATTACTGGCCGGGGGTGAACGTGCGTTGCGAATTGGACATCCCGCCCGCGTGCTCCCGGGATTACGCGAACACACGCTCGATGTCCAGGTCGAAACTCATCCCGATCTCAAACTCGCCCGGGACTGGACGAAGCAGGCGTGGGCACTGCGACGGCAGGCGGGAAAGTTCACTCGAACTGCGCCGCAGCCGGGTGCTCGGCGAGAATTACGCGATGAAGCGAAGCAGTTACTCGATGACGCACGACGGATTGAATCTCGGCTGGTCGAGCATCTGCTCGATTCGGCCACTGTGGTCTGCGCAACTTTGACGGGCCTTAATGAAGAATTGCTGCGCGACCGGCAATTCGGTTTGGTCGTGATCGATGAAGCAGGGCAGGCGACCGAGCCACCCTGTTGGATTCCTCTGTTGCGTTGTCAGCGACTGGTATTGGCTGGTGATCATTGTCAGTTGCCGCCCACGATTTTGTCCCATGAAGCGCGGCGCGAGGGGTTTCAGATCAGCCTGATGGAACGGCTGCTTGAAGTTTGTGGCGGCTCTGTTTCCCGACGATTGACGACTCAATATCGGATGCATGAACAGATCATGCAGTTTTCCTCCGCTGAGTTTTATGACTCATCGTTGATCGCGGCCGATTCTGTTTCGGGACATCTGCTGGCCGACTTGCCGGGGGTCATCGCCTCACAATTGACTCAGACGCCATTGCGTTTCATTGACACTGCCGGATCCAGTTGTGAAGAGCAGGCGGAAGCCGAGGGTTCCAGCCGCGAAAATCCGGGCGAGGCTGATTTTGTCGCGCGGCAGGTCCGTGAACTGCTGGCCGCAGGGGTGAATGGAGCAGAGATCGCAGTTATCACGCCTTATGCCGCGCAGGCGCGGCTGTTGCGGCAATTGATCGACGATCGCGCTGTCGAAATTGATACCGTCGATGGGTTTCAGGGTCGTGAAAAGGAGGCAGTCGTGATCTCACTTGTGAGGTCAAATGCGAAAGGGGAGCTCGGTTTCCTGGCCGATACCCGCCGCATGAACGTCGCCCTGACCCGGGCTCGACGGAAATTGATCGTATTTGGCGACAGCAGCACGCTGGCGAATCACGACTTCTACTTGCGGCTGCTGGAATACTTCGAATTACAGGACGCTTATGGGACGGTATGGGAGTTCCCTGAATAACTTGTTGGAGTATCGGCTTTAGCTGGGATGATGCACCGCAACATCCCAGCCAGGATTCACCCCACGTGAATTGGTGTCTTTTCGCCGCTTCGTGCCTTTGGGGGATTCTTACCTGGCTAGAAAAGAATCTCACGACGGCGTGAAGCCGTGTAGGTAAATCCCCGAAGAAGCAGAGCTTCAAAAAACGTTCTCAGGCGGAGCCTGGGAACGAGATGCGAAACCCGGGCTGGGGTTCCAACCCAGTTCTTCTCGCCTCAACCTTCGCCAGTATTACCAGCAGCCCTGCCTGAAGAATGCGCAACTTCTTTCTTATCTGAAAGTTATCGAGGGTTTCGTCGTAACTGGCTGCTCGGTCAGTATTTTTGCGGTTCCAATCGCAAATTGCCGTGTTCCCGATAACCACTTCAGTCTAGAAGTACGTTCACATTTTTATCATGGCATAGGCGTTGCTTATTGTCGTCAATGCGTTCCCTTCGATCGACATGATTGTGCTGTTTTTCAGGAGAGTTAGCGTTCATGACCCCCTCCACTGAGTCTCCTCCTTCGGCGCCCCCTTCACTTGCTCTCGAGAATTTGAATTCGCTGATCTCGCAGTCGGGTCGACCTGCTGAGACGCTGGCGAACCTCGTCCAGAACGTTCTGGATCATTTTCAGACTGACGTCTGTTCGGTTTATCTCATCGAGCCGGATCGCACAACATTGGTGTTGGCTGCGACGGTTGGTCTCCGAGCCGAAAGTATTGGTTATGTCCGCATGCGTCTGGATGAAGGTCTGGCCGGATTGGTCGCCGAAGAATTGCGGCCGATTATGGTTGAAAACGCGCCACAACATCCGCGATTCAAGTATTTCCGCGAGGCCGGTGAAGACGCGTATCGATCCTTCCTGGGGGTGCCGCTGATCGATCAGGGAGTGATCCAGGGGGTCCTGGTACTTCAAACCAAAGAAACCCGGCTCTTCTCGCAACTTGAAACAGAAGACTTGGCCGGAATTGCACGCCAATTAGGGCCTATTGTCAGTGAAGCGAGGAATCTGGGGCAATTCATCGCTCCGATGTATGAGCGGATCTGGTCACTGGCTCGCAATCTCTGGTGGAGTTGGGACGCCGAATCGAACACGCTGTTTAATGAATTGGATCCGGTTCGCTGGCGTCAGGTCGATCACAATCCGGTGGCGCTCTTGAATGAGATTTCGCTGGAGCAATTGGAACAACGGGCTGGCGAACTGGTGCTGCACAGCCGGCTGAATTATGCCTACCGGCGGATGCGAGATTACCTGAGGTCGAAAAAGACCTGGGGTGAGACTCATTCCGGTGTCCTGAAGGCGCGGCCCGTGGCCTATTTCTCCGCCGAATTTGGATTGCACGAGTCGCTGCAGATTTATTCGGGCGGCCTGGGTGTGCTCGCGGGCGATCACATCAAGAGTGCGTCAGATCTGGGGATTCCGCTGGTGGGAATCGGGCTGTTTTATGCTCAAGGGTATTTCCGTCAACGACTCGATCTTTCGGGATGGCAGAATGAAGACTATGTCAATCTCGATCTGAAGCAGTTGCCTCTTGAACCACTACTGGGGCAGGATCATCGCCCTGTGATGGTGGGTGTTGAGACGCGGACCGGGACGATTTCTGCGCGCGTCTGGAAGGCGGCAGTGGGCCGGACCACATTGCTCTTATTGGATTCAAATGTTGAAACGAATCGTGACGAAGACCGGCAATTGACGGCGCGTTTGTATGGTGGCGATGACAGAGTTCGAATCCGCCAGGAGTTGTTGCTGGGTATCGGTGGACTTCGGGCCTTGAAGGCCGCCAACATTCAGCCCGGTGTGCTACATCTGAACGAAGGGCACAGCGCGTTCGCCGTCTTGGAGTTTATTCGCACGCGGATGAATACGGAAGGAATTGGTTTCGACGAAGCGTTACGCCGTGTGGCCAGCCAAACCTGCTTCACGACACACACACCAGTTCCCGCAGGACACGATCGGTTCTCGGCGGGATTGATCGAGGAGCATCTGGGGTCGTTGCGAGATGCGTTGGGAATTTCCCATGATCAACTGATGGGTCTGGGACGCGTCAACACTCATAATATGGGTGAAGATTTTTGTATGACCGTGCTGGCGTTGAAGGCCTCGCGGACTGCGAATGCGGTTTCGTCGCTGCACGGTGAAGTGTCTCGAGCGATGTGGACTTCCTTGTTTCCAGGACGTACGGAAGATGGAGTTCCCATCGGACATATTACGAATGGTGTCCACGTGCCGACTTGGCTGGCCCCGCAAATGCGGAATCTCTACGACCGGCATCTGGGCCCACAATGGGCTCAGCGGAATGGTGAACCTGATGTGTGGGAAGGCATTGAGACTGTCGACGATGGCGAATTGTGGGAGACTCACCAGACCTTGAAGTCGCGCATGATGAATTTTGTGCGACAGCGGGCAGTTGCTCAAGCCGAGCGACGTGGAGAGCCGAAGGAAACACTCGATCGCTTCCGCCGGGCGCTGAGTCCAGATGCGTTAACGATCGGTTTCGCACGGCGATTTGCGACTTATAAGCGTGCCAATTTGATCTTCCGCGAGTTGGAGCAGATGGCGTCGTTAATTAATGATCCCCAGTATCCGATTCAATTCGTGTTCGCGGGTAAAGCCCATCCGCGCGATGTGCCAGGTAAGACGGTGCTCAAAGAAATTGCCAGTTTGATGCGTAACCCCGTGTTTGCCGGGAAAGTCATTTTCGTCGAAGACTACGACATCAATGTGGCCCGGCATCTGGTGCAGGGTGTGGATGTGTGGCTGAACAATCCGCGGCGTCCTCTGGAAGCTTCGGGTACGAGTGGTCAGAAGGTCGTGCTCAACGGCGGCTTAAACCTGTCAGTTCTCGACGGTTGGTGGGCGGAAGCCTATGACGGTACGAACGGCTTCGCCATCGGCATGGGTGAAACCCACAGTGAGACTGCCATTCACGACAATATGGATGCCGAAGCACTCAGCAAAACGCTGAGTGAAGAAGTGATTCCACTTTATTATCAGCGTGATCGGGACGGCTTGCCGCGAGCTTGGATCGCCCGGATGAAATCGGCGATTCGCTCACTGGGATGGCGATTCAATGCCGATCGGATGGTTATGGATTACGTCATGAAATGCTACGTTCCGGCAGCGGGCGGGACGTCCAGCAACATGAGCAGAAAATAGAATGTTTTGCTGTTCGCGGCCAAGAATGAGTCTTTTTCAATACTGATCCCCGCGATCAGACGTCTCATTCTTAACCGTGCGTGGTTTGCAGTAGAGTTCCGGCTTTGGCCGGGTTGTCAACTGGTGATTCGAAGCTCAACCGCCTCTGCCTCAAGGCGATATTTCACCAGTGTGACTGTCAGACTTTAAGTCCAGGTTTTTCAATTGAGGTGCAGTGATGGCACGTGTCAGACTTTGGGTCAGTGGAGTTTCTGGAATTGGAAATGTCTTCGTCATTGAACACGACGAAGGTGGTCAATATTGTCAACCATTGAAGAGTCCGCCCGCGCAGGATGAGCGTGTGGGGACCGTTTACCAGGGAGAATTCAGGGGCTATCCTGGGACCTACTACGATTTGCCGTGTGGTTTTCCGGCCAACAATGAGCAGGCCCGTTTGCGGCTGGCTGATCCGAGTATTCCCAAGCCCATGCAGAAATTGTTGCGGGAGAATTTTCCGCTGAAGACAATGCGATTCGATAATAAGACTCGATGTTAATCGCATGAGCGTCTGATTGCAGGTTGATTAAGCGGGAAGATCGTCGAGCCGGGGCCAGCGTTTGTGCGGCTGATCAAATCAGCCGGAATGCGCTGGCGTCCGGTTGCGGATTGGGGTGGTACGTCTCCATCCGATGCGTGCACCCCGTCCGAAATTGGCACGGCGCGATTTATCTGTCAGAATGGGGCTGCCCCAGGCAGTGGCCATTGACGGTGGGCAGCGATCAACTTGACTTATGCGGCGCACGGTTAAGAATGAGATGTTTGATCGCGGGGATCAGTATTGAAAAAGACTCATTCGTGGCCGCGAACTGTATAAATCACGAAGCGGCGACTAATCCGGTGATGCGACCCAAAGAACAAGAAGCGTTGAGTGCCGATATCCGGCGACTTGGAGATTTGTTGGGGCAAGCCCTGCGCCGAGTTGCCGGTGAAGAGGCGTTTGAACTAGTTGAGGAGATCCGCGCAGCGGCTAAGAATCTGCGTGCGGAACCGTCGGTGGCACAGGCGCGCGAACTGCGTGACCGCCTGGCGGCATTGGAAGTTGCCGACCTGCGGACGTTGATTCGATCCTTCAGCATCTATTTCGATTTAATCAATCTGGCGGAACAGCGTGCCCGCATTCGGGCTTTGCGCGTGCGCTCGCTCGAATTGGGCACGACTCCCCTGGCTGAAAGCCCGGAAGCCGCATTGCGATCACTTCGAGAGCGTGGTATCAGCGCCGACCAGATCGCGGAGCAATTGGAGCGGGCGCTCATCGTTCCCGTTTTCACCGCCCACCCCAGCGAAGCTCGCCGCCGTACCATTCTGGTTCGACTCCAGGCTATCGAGCATCAATTGGACCGCCTCGAATACGGGCATTTACTTCCGGCCGAGCAGGAACACGTATTGGCTTCGGTCGCTGAGGAGGTGGAGTCCTACTGGCTTTCTGACACAATCCGCGAAACGCGACCCAGTGTACTGGGTGAAGTCCGTCATGGGCTGGAAACTGTGAAAGGAAGTCTATTCGAAGTTGTGCCGCGGATTTACCGGGAACTTGAAGAGGGCTTGCGGCGCGTCTATCCCGAACGAGTCTGGCGAGTTCCTTCATTCTTGAATTTCGGGTCGTGGATCGGAGGTGATCGTGACGGTCACCCCAGCGTGACCGCGCATGTCACCGGTGAAGCGGTGCTCCTGCAGCAAGGCGCTGTGTTGGAACACTACATCAGCCGGATGGATGAATTATGGCTGAAGCTCAGTCATTCGGATCATTTTATTACGCCGAGCACAGAATTTCGCACGTCGTTGGCGAATGATGCCGCGATGTTTCCCGAAGTTTCGCTGCTTCCCGAGCACGAACCCTATCGAGCCAAATGCCGTCTGATTTCGGCGAAGCTGAAACGGACGTTAGAGTACGTGCGTTCCTTTACACCGGGATGGAACGGCGATACTCGTGTTCCGCCCCCGGGAGTCTATCTTGGTGGACAAGAACTGATTGCCGATCTCAAAACGATCGCCACGGACATGGCCCAGGTGGGGGCTCGAGCGGCGGTCAGCGGCAGCTTGCAGGACATGATCCGGCTGGTGGAAGTCTTTGGCGTCCATCTGTTGACCATCGATTTGCGTCAGCATAGCGGCCGGCATATTCAGGCACTCGACGAGATCTTTCGCTGGGCCGGCGTTTGTCCGGCTTATGCTCAAATGTCCGAGGACGAGCGTTTTGCCGTGCTGGCAACCGAATTGGAATGCAGCCGGCCTCTGATTCCCACGCACCTGCCGTTTTCCCCGGAAACGTGCGAGGTCGTCCAAACGTTTCGAACTATGTCGGCGATCCTGGAACAGCAATGCCCGGATGCCCTGCGTAAATACATTATCAGCTCCACGACCGATGCGGGGCATCTGCTGGAAGTGTTGCTGTTCGCTCGCGAAGCACGGCTGTTTCAACCAGTGGAAGGGATCAGCCGGATTGATATCGTGCCGTTATTTGAGGCACTGGAGCCTCTGCGGGGCGGCACGGCGATCATGCAAAAGCTGTTCGAGCTGCCAATCTATCGCCGGCAAGTGGCGTTGCGGGGCGAAACCCAGGAAGTGATGATCGGGTATTCCGACAGCAACAAGGAAAGCGGTTTTCTGCAGTCGTCCTGGGCCTTGTATCAGGCGCAGGAATCGCTGGTGGCATTGGGGCATCGTTTGGGAATCACGATGCAGATGTTCCACGGTCGAGGCGGTGCCATCGGGCGTGGAGGCGGCCCGTCCAATCGTGCGATCCTGGCTCAGCCGCAAGGGACCGTGAACGGACGCCTGCGAATTACGGAGCAGGGCGAAGTGATTGCCGATCGTTATGGCCACCGGGCCATCGCTGCCCGACATCTTGATCAAGTCGTGAGCGCGGTCTTGCTCACCAGTTTTCCCTCACCCGGAATTCAAATCAAGCCAGAGTGGACCGCGCTTCTGGACCGGCTGTCAGTGTCCTCGTACCATCATTATCGACATTTCGTGTATGACAACCCTGAGTTCTTAGTGTACTTCAACGGTGTCACGCCGATTGGCGAGATCGCGCAGCTCAAGATTGGTTCACGTCCCAGCCGTCGCGGAACGTCGTCGAGCATTGATCAATTGCGTGCCATTCCCTGGGTGTTCAGCTGGATGCAATGCCGGCACACACTACCAGGATGGTATGGGCTGGGCAGCGCCGTCAGTGAAGAGTTAGAGCAGCATCCCGAACAGATTGAGACACTCCGCGCGATGTACGCCAAATGGCCGTTCTGGCGGACGTTAATTGATAATGTGCAGATGATTCTGTCCAAGGCCGATCTGACGATTGCGCGCCTCTATGCGGATCTGCTCGAAGATCAGGATGTCGCAGCCCGAGTCTATGAAATCATTGCCTCTGAATATCATCGTTCCGTAACCGTCATCACGCAAATTACCGGTCAAGAGTCACTACTGGAAAGCATGCCGATCTTGCAGCGCTCAATTCAGTTGCGCAATCCGTACGTCGATCCGCTCAGCCTGATTCAGGTCGTGCTTTTGAGCCGTTTGCGAAGGGGCGATGAGCCCCAGATTGAGTTGCGGACCGCCGTACTCGAAAGTATCAACGGTGTGGCGTCGGCATTGAAGAATACGGGCTGATTCAACTTATAGCGGTTTAACCTTGAGTTTGCCTGTGCCACTGCTTTGGGGTTGTACTCAATCCTCAAGCAGTGCTGTTTCGAGCCTGTCTCGTGCCACTGCTTCCGCCGAGTACAGCGGCAAGCAGTGGCACGAGACCCTGATCTCAATGCGACAGACGCAAGGTTAAACCGCTATAGGATAACCTCTGCCTTGTCCGTCAGGTTTTTGTGCGTCATCGATTCGCGGAATCTTGACTTGGGAAATGGGCTGATAAGACTTTTGGGGACTCATCAGTCCCATAAGAACCGACCAACATACCTGTAGACGAGTCACTCCGTGACTTGCAGTCGAAGAAATTTGCCGTTCAGGCAAACTCTTCGACGCATCGGTTACTTCGCAGCCTTGCAGTTCCAATTGTCTGCGGACGCACAGGCCAGAGGCTTATGCTGCGTAATTAGTACCGAAATGATGTCTGCACATACAGTTGCAAGGCATCGCCTCGGGGGGCTGTTCTGTCGATGTAGGAACCGTACCAGAACCACGAGGAACCTGCCTGAATGTCGAAGTTCGGACTGAACGCATAGTAACCGTAAAGATCGAGCTCTTGGCCCAGATTGCGTCCATTTCCCGGCGTTCCCACCGGTAGCCCGGCGACGTTGTAGGCTTTGTCTCCGTTCGAGGCCAGTTCGAACCAGTGATAGGCGGCCGTGATCGCGGTCTTCTTAGTCGGTTTCACATCAGCCTGCACGCTGTAATTGATCAGATTCTGACCGACCAGATTGTCCGCCAGGCCCCAGTAGGCATGTCCCAGCGGATACATCACGCTGAATGTATTATTGCGATTGTCCTTGGGATTATTGTCGCCTGAACCGTAATAGAAGAGGCCGGAGATGCGCGGTGTCCAGGGCACCTGTTTCCAGGTATGTCCCGCGATGGCCGTATAGAATCCAGCAAGCACCGATTGTTTGTTATCCTCGCCGAACTGAAATGCCCCTTCGGTGTCGAAATCCCAGACGCGAGATTCTTCGCCACACAGATCCGTGATCGGAAACAGTCGAGCGATGTGCGAACCCATCGTGTGACGTGAGCCGTCCGGCTTGCTGACGACATCCTTCGTCGTATTCTGATACATCCAGTAGGCTTCCAGAGTCGTGTTCTGGACCCCGGTATAGGAAAAGTAGCTGCCCATGAAGTTGATTCCATGATGGGCCTGATCAAATTCATTGTCGTACTGGGAAACGGGTGCAAAGCCCGTGGCGGAATTGACTGGATTGACTGCGAAAAAATCGAACTTATAGTCGTCGCCCTTCAGCATGTAGCGGTAGCCTTGGAAATTGCGGCGCGTGTTGGCCCAATCCAGCGGTGAGACCAATCGTTGACGGCCAAACAGCAACTCCTGACGGCCATACCGGAGTGTATGTTTGCCGAGATCCCCTTCGTACAGATTGATATCCGTGAAAAAGTTCTGCAAATCCCAGCGATTGACGTCGATCTGCTGAACCGGGGCTTCTCCACCATAACTGTCAGCGAAAATGCTCTCGACATAGAATCGAAACATATCACCGGCCTGCAAATCGAAAAAATGTCGCCAGCGAAGCAGATCATTGTCAGATTGAATCGGTCCGCCAGGACGCAGGCGGTTGTCTTCGTTCATGTAACGATGCCGGATTTCACCACCGGTGGAAAACTTGAACTCCTGATCGAAAACGGTAAATGGTACGTTTTTCCAATCCTCGCCGAATAAGACCTGGTGATTTGGATCTTTCTTGTAGGAATAGTCGTTGTCGAAAAAGAGTGTCTTATAGGGACCAGTGGGGGGCAGCGTCTTGGCACCGGGGAATTGAGGTGGAACTTTTTTCTTGGGTTTTGCCGCTGGAGGTGGCTTAATCGTCGGTTCAGGATTGGGAGTCGGAGTGAGGACCTGAGTTGTTTCGGCGATCATGGGGAGAATTTGCGGAAGCGGAGTCTCCGCAGGATTCGCGACGGCTTCTACAGGAACCGCATTCGGCTCGTTCGACTCCGGATTCGCCGTCAGCAGATTAGTGCCCGTCGCCGTTTGCAAATCGTCGGCGGGAATCACCGCCGGCTCCAGAGCCTGCGCGGCAGCTTGTGCCTCGGCCCCAATCAGTTGCCCCAAACAGACGGCCGATGTCAGCAGCCGGATCTTCCATGATCGCATTATCATCGTCTCGATTTCTACTTTGGACGCGGTTCGCCTATCGGGGGCGAATTCGTGTTCTCATGTTCCTAATGACTCGGCACAGCATAAATCGCGAGGTTCCGGAATAACCCGGATGGTTTTGACTTCGAGTATTCCAAAACCACATGGCAGGATCCCCTGGTAACACGGGACGCTTGCCATCGAAATCGCAGCATGAGACGCAGTTGTAATCATCGTCCTGGATTGACGTTGAGCATGATTGGGATTAAAAAACCCGCTAGACTGAAGCTGTCGATCGTAGCGATTGTGCGGATTGAGTTGGTGGGTGTTGCGGAAGATACTCGCTATGTGACCCCATTTCTGGAATGCCGCTGGCATTCGAGTCATGGATGTAACTAATTATTGAGCAGGAAGTTAGCTGCGATCGGAGTTGAGTGATTGCAGCGGGCAGGGAACCTGGCAGAACGGGGTTCTTCGGAGTTCCGAATTGATCTCGTGTTCCGTAACAAGTCGAATCAATTCGGCGAGTGAATGGACCTGCAGCTTCTTCATCAGCGAGGCTCGGCGCATTTCAACTGCACGCTCGGTGAGGTTGAGTTTCGTCGCGATCGCCTTGTTCGGGGCGCCATCGCGCACAAACACCAACGTTTCGCGTTCCTTGTCGGACAAACTTGCAACACGTTGCTCGACTTCATTCCAGCTGGCGATCTCGCGACGTCGACGCTGGTCTTGCTGCAGAGCGTTGCGAATCCGCACGAGCATGGTCTGTGCTTCGAAAGGCTTTTCGACGAACTCCACGGCGCCGGACTTGAATGCGCGAATGGCCATTGGCACGTCAGCGAACGCCGTGATGAAAATGACGGGTAAGATGAAGCCAGCCGCGGTTAAGCGTTCGAACAATTCCAGGCCATTAATTTCCGGCATCCGCACGTCACAGACCAGGCACCCCGTTTGATGGACATCAATGGCTTCTAAAAATTCGATTGCTGAGCTAAATGCGCGTGCTTTCAAACCAACAGTCGTGAGCAAGTAAACCAGCGAATCGCGTGAGTCTGGATCATCGTCGACCACGAAAACAGTCGCAGGAACGTCAAGCATGGAGCGGTTCCTCATTCAAATTTGCCCAGAGTGGGGCGACGACTGTCGGTGGTTGAATCGGCAACGTAAATTGAAACGTCGCACCTGCATCAGGATTGCGTGTCACTTCAATTGTGCCACCATGACTTTCGACAATATTGCGGGCGATCGCCAAGCCGAGTCCCAATCCATCGGCGCGAGTTGTGACGAAGGGTTCGAAGATCTGCTGAGATTCCAGTTCGTTCACTCCAGGTCCACTGTCGCTTACGGAGACAACAATCATAATGTCGTTGAGGGACGCTGTCGTGATGCGGAGTCGACGCCGATACGTCGGCGTGGCCTCCATGGCGGTGAATGCGTTTTGGATGAGGTTCGTGAGCACTTGTTGAATTTGGATTCCATCGACTGGAAGCGACGGCAGATCGGATGCCAGCGCCAATTCGACTTTCACGTCTCGGCGCAGGGCTTCAGGTCGACAGAGTTGTTCCACATCACGGACCAGATCACTGAGGTTCTCCAGTTGTATTTCGTGTGGTCGACGTTGAGCGAAGCGGCGCGAACGGCGAATGATTTCGCCGCCTCGCATTGCCGCCGCGAGGATTCTCTGGAGCGGTACCTGTAAACTTGTCGCAGAGGGAATGGTTTCCAGCAGGCTTGCCAGGCAGGCTTCCGAGTAATTTGCGATGGCCGCCAGAGGTTGGTTGATTTCGTGGGCCAGACCGGCGGCCAATTCCCCCATGGATTTCAACCGGTCAGCGTGGACCAATTGCTCAAGCAAGTCGCGGGAACGTTGTTCCGCCTGTTTCCGTGCCGTGATATCCGTGACGACCAGCAGGAATCCCTGTGTCGCACCACGTTCGTCAGTCAATGGGCGGGTAGAGGCCATCGTTTCTGTGAATTGGCCATCGCGTCGCCGCAATGCCAGTTCGGCCGGCTCCGCCTGGGAAACTGAAGCCTCGACCATCCGGTGAAAGCGGGAACGGTCCGCATCGGCGATGAATAACGATGCCAATTTCCCCTGTAGTTCCTCGGCACTTAACCCGATGATCTGGCAAAAACGGGGATTGGCGAATTGAATCAGGCCATTGAGATCTTGCACGATCAAGCCCTCGCTCATCGTCTCGACAAGCCGGCGATACTGGTCTTCCGACGATGCAAATCGACTGCCGATCAGGTCAACAGCAGGCCGGATCACTAACCAGTGGATCGTCAGCAGTACCGCCAGGATGGCGGCCACGATGCCCCAGCCAAGAATCTGCAACTGCCAGACGTGATTCCGGGCATCCGCCGTATACAAACCGACCAACGCATGCATTTGGCTCAGGAATTCGTCTTCGTGTTCCAGGATCTGATCAATTGCATCCAGTTGTGTTTGGGACATTGTGTGTTCAATGTCGTCGTCTTGAAGCAAGCTCTGAACCGCGTGCAAAATGGCTTGGAAATGAGGTTCCAGTTTCGCAAATGCCGTGCGAACTTCTGGGCTATTCTTGCCCCGCAAATGCAGGTCCGAGTCGCCTTTCTGAAGGCCGCGGTGGGCTCGCGTCCATTGATCGACGACCACTTCGAGTTCCCCGCGGCGGGCGAGTCGTGACTGTGAGTCTTTCGCGGTTTGTAAAGCGAGTGCCGTCTTGGCCAGTTTCTGGCTCAGCATTCGCTGCCGGCCGGACACATTGATGACGGGGGCATCGGCGTTCAACTGCATCAACGTCGGCTGAAGCAGCAACTGATGGAATATCAACAGTCCTGATACCAGGGCCACGGCGCCCCACGACTGAACTTTCAATCGAACCGCCGGGTTGAGAGGCCGCGCGTTCCCAAATGGGATGGAATAGGAATGATTGGAGTTGTGTATCACAAGAATTGCTCGGACTTGTTCATGGCCGACGCTGGCGGCGAAGGTTTTGCTGCTACCACCATCCGCCACGCGAAGACCGATCTCGATGCGCGGAATCTCAACACAAGCAACCCTTATGCCTGAATTCAAAGTTGGCCAGGATGCCTGAAAAATGATGTCCTGGACATCCTTTGATATGAGCTATATCCTCCTCGCTGCAAAAGACTTTGTGGCGTACGCTGTTTACCGGCATCCGCTGAGGGAATCTTCCGGGTTGGGGCTCGTGCATGTTTTTAAGGCAGTGCGGCCTGATATCAGGGCGATTTGATGTTGTGGTTCACGAGACGTTTGCTGTGAGAATCTGGCAGAATGCGCAGTCATGTTCAAGCACTCGTGTTTAAACGGCCTCGGCAGGGACCGAATTTCTGCCCGCGGCCAGTTGTGGAACTGCAATCCGTTCGGCGGCGACGATTCGAATCACCGTCAAGTGCAGCCAGGTCAGGCTGCCGACAGTGAGCGCCAGCAGCGCCAGGTAGGCCGCTTGGGGGCTACCAGTCGAGCGGCCTAACATTCCAAATACGGGCGGCAGGAAAAATCCTCCGAGTGCTCCGAGTGCTCCCACGAGTCCGCCAACCGCGCCGACGTCTCGCGGGAAGTAGTTGGGGATGTATTTGTAGACCGATGCTTTGCCAATCCCCATGCCGCAACCGACCAGAAACATTAAGCTGGCGAAGAATGCGGCACTCGGTCGGTAAGCAGTTCCAAAATATTCTCCATTGGGAATCGACAAGATCGCCAATGCGAACGACATCACACAAAAAACGGCATAAGTGACGATTCGAGGTCCGAACTTGTCCGACAGATACCCTCCCAGAGGTCTGAGCAGGCTGGCGGGGAAGATGAAGGTTGCTGTGAGCAGCGCCGCTGTTTGCAGAGGCAGTTTATATGTGTCGACATAGTATTTCGGCAGCGAACCGGACAGAGCGACGTAAGCTCCGAAGACGACGACATAATAGAGACTGAGACGCCAGACTCGGATTTCTTTCAAGGGAGTCATCAGTTCGCGCATTGAACGCCCTTTGGCGGGAACCGGATCATTCTTGGGGGCCAGCCAGAACGTGATTCCGGCCATGCCGATCAACAGGATGGAATAGACCGCGGGGACTGCTCGCCAGCTTCCTGGAAACCAGCCTCCCCAATACCCCGCCGCCGGGACGAGCGTCAAGATTGTGGGGACGAAAAGAATCAGCAGCTTCGTTCCCGCAGCGCCGACATTGCCAGCCCCAAAGATTCCCAATGCTGTCCCTTTCGATTCCGTGGGAAACCAGGCAGAATTCCAGGAAATGCCCACTGAGAACGAATTGCCCGCCAGTCCAAACAGGGCAGCGCAAATCAGCAATTGGGAATACGACGTCGCCTGACTGAAGAGGTATGTCGGTATGGAGGTCAGTAACATCAGGAAAATCATCGTGTTCCGGCCGCCGAATCGATCGGCCCAGATCCCGAAATTCAACCGAAAGATCGCTCCACTCAAAATGGCTGTCGCAATCAGCCATTCCAGTTGAGAGTTGGAAAGCTGCAGAGCGGTCCGAATCGGAATCCCCAACACCCCCAGCATCAGCCAGACATTGAACATCAACGTAAACGCGATTGTGGACAACCACAAGACGCGCATTCTGTCTCGTTTGGCGACGGCGGTCGATTGAAAGTCAGTCATAAAAGTCGCTCTCATGAAATACCGAAAGAATGCTCGGGAACGGGGTTTCTCTCGTCAGACTCGATGCTGGAAATGGAACGCTGCGTCGGATGAGCCAGAAACTGTCGAACGACTCAAATCTGGGTTCGTTGTCGAATTTCAGGCGAGCCTGTTTCCGCGACACGATTCGAGATGTGCGGTGGCCGGGAATGCTGATTTCTTCAAGTCAGCGTGCGGACACTGAAAAGTGTTCCACGCATTGGCAGGAACGCAAATAGAATGCCGCATTCGTGAATCGCACGATGTCGTGGCACTCAAAGTATGCCGAAATCGTTCAGTATTTCTGCGAAAGCTCGGCGAATAACACACTTGATAAAAATTAGTTCAATCCGATTTTTGTTGCAGTGGGCAATCGAGATTCTTGCGCGACCGCTTCGCGATGCGTCAGGAGTGAGCGAAATATGCTGGGAAACAGGGCATTGTACGCTGGGGTAATGGTTACGTCGGTATCGCAAATCAATGCTTCGGGAAACCGCAATAGTTCTTAACAGGTTATCAAATAATGTGTTATGTTGACGTGGTGCGACGCAGGTATTCTATCTGCGGTAACTTGCTGTGTCGCTGACGTCGCGGGCATATGACTTGCGTCTTCTCTCTCAGCCTCGCTTCAAAATTGTGTGGTTGTTGCCGAAACTGACTGGTGAAAGACGTCCTCGCAAGGTTCAGGGTTATCTGAACATTCCGTGGCGATCGAGGGTCTTATCCGGTGGAACAGTATTAGTGATATCGCAGGTCGATGTGCCGCTTCGGCCATTCGATTTCGCAGCCAGGCGAAAGTATTCATGACGTGCATGGGACAACAACTTGAACCGCCAGCAACTGGGCTGGGCCTGCTGGAGCAATTGCTCCACGACCAGCAGCATATGACGGTGGTGGCGAAGTTTGCCCAGGAGCTTGAGCTGCATGCGCTTCCTGCTCAGGCGAAGTTCTATCGTGATTTGATTCCGTTAACGTCGCCCAAGCCGGGCGAGCAGCTGGCCTTTGAGGTCGATCTCGATGCCTGCTCGGGTTGCAAGGCGTGCGTTGTAGCCTGTCACAATCTCAATGGTCTGGAAGAAGACGAAATTTGGCGTTCGGTCGGGTTGCTGAGCGGCGGTTCGATGCATTTGCCTGTGATTCAGCACGTGACGAGTGCCTGTCATCATTGTATTGAGCCGGCCTGTTTGCAGGGGTGTCCGGTCAATGCGTATGAGAAAGATCCAGTGACCGGGATTGTCCGGCATTTAGATGATCAGTGCATTGGTTGTCAGTATTGTGTGCTGAAATGCCCCTATGACGTGCCCAAGTTCAGTCCTTCGAAGGGAATCGTCCGGAAGTGCGATATGTGCAGCAGTCGATTGGCCGTCGGTGAGGCGCCTGCGTGTGTGCAGTCGTGCCCGAATCAGGCGATTCGAATCACAATCGTCAACAAGCAGGCGATTATCGAAGAGAGTGAAGCGAGTCAGTTCGTTCCGGGAGCGGCGGATCCGAGTTATACGCTGCCGACGACAGTGTATAAGACAGCGCGTCCGCTGCCGCGAAATCTGCTCCCCGCCGACTATTATTCCGCCGCCCCACAGCATGCCCACATGCCGCTGGTTTTCATGCTGGTGCTGACTCAAATGTCGGTCGGAGCATTCACGGCGGAGCAATTGCTGAATTGGTTGTCAGTCGGACCGAGCCTGGATGTCATTGAACAGACTCGGCCGGTCCATTTGCTTGCTGCGTTTGGGCTGGGGATGCTCGGGTTGGTTGCCTCATTGTTTCATCTGGGACGGCCATTCTATGCTTTCCGCGCATTCATTGGACTGCGGACTTCCTGGTTGAGTCGTGAGATTCTGTGCTTCGGATTGTTCGCGACATTGGCGGCCTTGTACACGGTCCTGCCCTGGATCTCTGCGTCCTGGCTTTCGCATTGGGGGCTGGCGGTATCGCAGGCCCAATACAACCAGTTGGGCTGGGCTGTGGTTGCCAGTGGACTCAGTGGGGTCTGGTGTTCGGTCATGTTGTATGACAGCACGCGGAGAATTCTGTGGCACTGGCCGCGAACGGGATTCCGCTTTTTGATGACATGTGCCTTGCTCGGGGCGCCGACTTCGTTATTGATTTCCTTCGCAGCCGCAGTCTGGTCATCGTCCTATACCATCCAGCAAATCATGGATGACTATGGCCGGGTTCTCTGTGGATGTCTGGTTCTGCTGGGCGGAATCAAAATGTTGTTTGAAGCGTCGGTGTTTCGGCATCTGTTGGCGCGCCAGCTGACACCGCTGAAGCGGACAGCGATGTTGATGCAGGGGGATTTGGCTCGAGTTACCCTGCAGCGCTTTTTCTGTGGATTGGCCGGGTGTGTGGTTCTGCCGGCAATATTGCTGGTGATGTCGCGAACAGATTCTCAACAATCAGTCTCCCCAAGGTTTGTCGTCGCGGCGACTGTGTGTTCGCTGGGGTTCGCATTTCTCGGTGAAGTTTTAGAGCGGTATTTGTTCTTCACGTCGGTGATTGCCCCCAAGATGCCAGGAACTCCCGCCGCATGAATACCTCGTTTTCCAATTTGAAGCAGACTTCCCTGGCGCAGCTGCTGTGGCAACCCACAGGCCCCTTGACCAGTGACTTGCTTTTGAACCCAGGCGGATTCGGACTCGGTAAAGTCCCGGCCAGCAAGCAACCCGATGCCACGACGACGATGGTGTGCGGCTTTTGTTCTACCGGTTGCGGATTGAATATTCACCTTCGCGACGGTCAGGCCATCAATCTCACGCCGACGACGGAATATCCCGTGAACCTGGGAATGGCCTGCCCTAAAGGTTGGGAAGCCTTGACGGTTCTCAATTCGCCGGACCGTGCTACGACACCCTTATTGCGCGACGCGAGCGGGACATTACGCCCGATCGGATGGGACGCGGCGCTCCAGACATTTTGCACACGGTTTCAAGACATTCAAAAACGGCACGGACCGCAGTCTGTGGCTTTTATCAGTACGGGACAAATTCCGACTGAAGAAATGGCTTTGCTGGGCAGTCTGACCAAGTTTGGGATGGGCCTGCTGCATGGTGACGGAATCACGCTGCTATGCATGGCGACAGCGGTTGTCGCTTATAAGCAATCATTAGGATTTGATGCGCCGCCATTCACATTTCAGGACTTTGTAG
>JAQGHT010000391.1 GCA_028291565.1 Planctomycetaceae bacterium
GAGTAAGTCTTTGCACATTGAGTATTCACACATTTCTGAAACGCCAGATCGGAATGCGCGGCGGCAGGTGTTTTCGCGGCTTGGACAACGGAAGAAATTTGAGCACCTCTTAGGTTTTAATAGTGAGACTCGACTCGTTGTCGAGCTTTTTCAAGCGCAATAACTGGAAGCGCGCATCGGGATGGTACCCCGCCCTCCCGAACACGTTCGGTTAATACGCTCAAGCCTGTGATTTGGGCAAAGTGTGACTGATTTTCATGCTTTTGCGAAGGAATGGGAAGGGCAAATCGTGAACGAACTGGGTTGGCCCCGCGTTCCTGGCATGATCGATAAACTTCCCCGGCCTTCGTTAACCCGTCCGCTCAGGCATGATAGAGCCTGACAGTTGGCTGATCTGACAATCTGAGATCGGTTCAACGTCGATAAATTCCGGTACGGCTGACCGGCTCAGTCAGCGACATCAACTTACTTGTTAGGCCCACGCTCTGATGCTGCATCCGATCGCAACACGCTACCGTCGCTGTGGGTTGATTGCTCTGGTCTTATTTGTTGGCCTCACGATATCGGGATCGTCCGTGTGGGGGCAGGTCCCCAAACTGCCCCGTGCCATGCCCGGCGATGTCGGGATGAGCGCCGAACACTTGCGGCGCATCGACACCGTTGTGTCGGAAGGACTTAAGATCGGACGGATGCCCGGTTGCGTCGTGCTGATCGGAAGGCAAGGGAAGGTGGTATTCGAAAAGGCTTACGGGCAGCGTACGGTGACGCCAGTTGTCGAACCGATGACGCTCGATACCATGTTTGATATGGCTTCGATCACCAAGCCGATGGCCACGGCGACCAGCATCATGATTTTGATCGAGCGAGGTGAATTGCGGCTGCGAGACAAAGTCAGTTATTACATCCCGGAATTTGCCAAGAACGGCAAACAGGACGTCACAGTTTTTCAATTGTTGACACATCAATCGGGATTTATTCCCGACAATGCGGATGCGGACTATCAGCAAGGACCAGAAATGGCTTTGCAAAAGATCTACGCGCTGTCTCCACAAGTGCCACCTGGGACGAAGTTTATCTACTCCGACGTGGGATTCATCGTTTTGGGAGAGTTGGTGAAGCGGATTACGGGTGAAAACGTCCATGAATTCAGCCGCGAGAACATTTTTCAGCCTCTTGGAATGTCCGATACGTCGTATCTGCCAGCCGAGAAACTCACACCCCGGATTGCGCCGACGGAAAAGCGAAAAGGGAAATGGATGCGCGGTCAGGTGCACGATCCGCGGGCGGATTATCTGGGCGGGATCGCCGGACATGCCGGTGTGTTCTCCACCGCCGAAGATATCGCCGTTTTCGCTCAGATGTTCCTGAATCGAGGCTCGTACGCGGGCGTTCGCGTCCTGAGTCCACGGGGCGTGGCCTTGATGACGGACAATTACACATCCGGAACAAGTCTGCGTGGTCTGGGCTGGGACAAACTCTCGACATTCTCTACGAATCGGGGCGAGTTCTTCACCGATCTGGCGTTCGGGCATAGCGGCTTTACGGGAACGTCGCTGTGGATCGATCCAGGGCTCGATCTGTTTGTAATTGTCCTGAGTAACCGCGTCCATCCGGACGGGAAGGGTTTGATTAATCCCGTTTCGGGCAAGATCGGAACAATTGCCGCCGCGGCAATTCTCGAATTGCCGCAACCGCCTAATGCACCACGTGCTCCACGTGTGCCACCACCGCCTGAAGACACGACGGCACCGATGGGCGCAGCAAACATTAACTCCGCCCAGCGATTGGAATCGCGACCGGTTCGCCGATAAGACTGGCGAATCAATAAGTGTCGGGCCCATTTGCAGGATGTCCACCTCTGTTCAACATCGCGCCAGACGGACAGGAATGTCCGTCCTACAGCCACGTGACTTCGTCCCGTGGCTTGAAGTACCGATTGCTATTGATTCGCTCATCCTCAGACTACCCCAGCATCTCGTGCCGCACGATCCCGTCGCCGGCGATCGGCAACGGTCGGTTCAGACGGTCTGGAATCGTCGTGTGTGGATCGATTCCCAGCAGGTGAAACGAGGTCGCCAGGACGTCTTTGGGTGACACGGGACAACTCGCAACGTCGCCACCGGAGTCGTCCGAACGCCCGACAACTCGGCCGCGCGCGATGCCGCCACCGGCGAACAGGGCGGAATAGACTCGAGCCCAATGGTGGCGGCCGCCACCTTTCGGACCATTGTCAATTTTAGGTGTGCGGCCATGTTCACTGAGACAACATACCAGGGTTTCATCCAGTAACCCGCGCTCGTCGAGATCCTTCAGAAAACCTGTAAAAGCTTGATCGAAGACAGGCAGGAGGTACTCTTTGAGCCGAGGGAAATGGTTGGCGTGCGTATCCCACACGCTCCCTCCAAAGATGCTGAACGGATCCCAGAAGACCGAGACAAATCGCGTACCCGCTTCGACCAGGCGTCTCGCGGCCAGCAGCGATTGACCAAACAACGTCATGCCAAACTTCGCCCGAGTTTCCGCAGATTCTTTCTGGATATCCAGTGCATCCCGGACTTTACTTGAAGTGAGCAGCGAATAGGCCGCGGCCTGATGCTGGTCGTAAGTGCCGATTCCGGAATGCTCCGTCAACCACGGGCGGACCTGGTCGAACTGTTTTAACAGCGATTGCCTCAGATCCAGCCGGCCTGCGGAAACAGCATCCAGTGGCGTTGTCGCGGAAAGTCGAAAGCGACCTTCGGGTGTTGTACCGCCAAAGGGATCGAGAACGTCCTTGCCTTGTCCGTCACTCAGCTTGGGAACAATTCGAGTCCCCACGCCATCGAAGTCGGTCCAGACAGGATCATAGGTCCCACCCAGAAATGCTGAATAGGGGCCAGCCAACGGAGCCAGATCGCATTTCGAACCCAGCAACCAGGGGAGACCGATATGACGTACGGCATTCGGCGGAGAGCTGTTTTGACGTCGCGGCCCAATCCCGGGATGGCGGTCGAGATAGTCCACGATCGACCCGATATACGGCCAGTGTTGCGGATCGCGTGGTTTGGCTTCGATTTCTGGGGTGTAGGTTGGCATCCCGGTCAAAGCGTAGGCCACGCCATGCAGTGCATACGGGTGAGTCATTGAACGTACAACGGTCGTCTTATCCATGACTCCGGCGAGCAACGGCAATCGCTCACAGATATCCAAACCGGGTACATTCGACGATATCGCCTTGAGTTCGCCTTGAACCTCAACCGGAGCCAGAGGCTTAGGGTCAAAGGTTTCATGTTGCGGAGGTGATCCGAACAGAAACACCATAATGCAAGATTTGGCTTTGCCAAAGGAGGGCGTTTCGAGCGATTCACTGGCCTGCACCGCGCGCAGCCGGTCCCAGTCAGAAAGCCCCAGGCCAAACGCTCCAATGCCACCCAAGTGCAGCAAATCACGTCGCGACAGCCCGTCGCACAGGCGTTTATTCGAACCTAAGATCGAAATCATCGAATCATCCACCGAGTGTGGGCCGCAATGGGGGTTGGAGTCGCTGTATCAGTATATCAGATTCGGTTGATGTATTGCAAAACTTCGCGATTTCGAGCTCTGAGTCGATGGCCGTCCAAACAAATTTAGAAAAAGAGGCGGAATAACAAGCGGCGAGATTCTTGGATCGTCAATCTTCCGATTTACGTCTTGTTCGACTGTGGAGGTTGATCCAGTGTCGCCCCATTGGGGTCGGGTCTTAATTCAAATAGATCAATTCGTTCGAATTCAAAATCGCCCGGCAAAATGCGCTGAGCCCGTGGGTTTTGATAAGGCTGACGGCCGCGGCACTTTCTGTGGCTGTCGGTTCCCGCAAGAACGCGATCTCGAACGCACGTTGGACTTGAGCTGTCGGGTCTGCTTTGACTTCGGCCTGCAGTCGCGCCGCGAAATGCTCGGCTTGTTGCAGCACGAAGCCGCCATTCAATAGATTCAAGGCCTGCAACACCGTCGTCGACGCGAACCGACGTGGCATCGAGAATGATCCATCCGGGCAGTCGAAGACGCCGAAAGTCTGATCCAGCTGAGCTCGCGGTTTGAATTGATAGACCATCCGCCGGAATTCATCCGCACCCAATTCCGGCTTATGTTTGAAGACAACCACGTAATTGGTGTTTTTTTCCCAGATATTGTAGCCCGGTCCACCCATCCTTAGATCGAGTTTCCCCGATGTGGCCAGGACCGTATCGCGAATCGTTTCCGCTTCCAGACGCCGGGGCGGAAACCGCCAGAGCAACCGGTTTCCCGCATCTGCCGCAATACCATCCGCTCGAGTTTGTGTCGCCTGGCGATAGGTCGCGGACAGGACAATCAATCGGTGCAAGGCTTTCGGCTTCCAGCCGTCGGCCATGAATTCGGTCGCCAACCAGTCGAGTAATTCCGGATGCGACGGACGCCCGCCGTTGAAGCCGAAATCGTTGGGCGTATTTACCAGTCCCTGGCCAAAGTGATAATGCCAGAGTCGATTGACGAGAACTCGGGCGGTCAGTGGATGATTTTCGCTGCCAATCCACTTGGCCAAGGCGACTCGGCGTTCTCGCTCGGGCAGGTTCTTGTCGAGAGCTTCGCCGCCAAATGCACGAACCATGGAGGGGGGCACTTCGGGCCCTTTCAACAAACCGTCACCTCGCAACAGCAGGTTCGTGGGCCCCGGTTGCATGAAAGTTCCCGCGTAAACAGTAACTGGGCGAGTGATCTCCACCAGCCGCGTTGTCAATGTTTCACGACGTTTGACGAGTTGCTGGTGCTCGACAGATTTTGGATCGTTGGCGGTCTCGGCTCGAGGCGCCGCGGGTTGTGGCACCCCCATGCCGATTCTGTCTGCACTGCTGGCCACCGTTTGCCATTGTGAAGCCTCCAAGGCGACTTCGATCACGTATTCCGTCGGCAGACGATCTTTGAATTTTTCTTCCCGATCTCTGCCCCAGACGATTCGCTCAATCAATTGCGGCTGAGGAAACTCCAACTGCACCCAGCCCTGGCCGGCTTCGTTCGAGATCCAGCTATTCGAATTGCCGAATAAACCTTCGTTCAAATGGGCGATCTGATGAATTGGGTAACCCGGCAGGCTGGAGGACGCGGAAGGTTTGACTCCCAGGGTGGCCAACGCCACGTTGTGTGGTGCCGCTTCACTGGAAAAAACTTCCAATTCGTCGAGACAGGGTTGGGAATTGCCGCTGGTCGCCTTGATCGTAAATCGTACAAACTTGGCCATGACGGGGGCAAATCGTTCGACATTCCTCCGAGTCTGCACAGCCGGACGACGTGGTGTATTGTTCGCGGGATCGGTCGTCACCAGGGTGGTATTGGCCAGCGGCTCAAATCCATCCAATTGACGATCGAGCTCCGCGAGCTGACGTTGAATCTCTGTCGCTTCCTGCTGTTGCTGCGGCGAATCGGGCTTCGAGACGGCTCGTTCGGCATGTTGGACTCCGGCAAAAATCGCCTGCAAACCGTAATAGTCCTTTTGCGTGATCGGATCGAACTTGTGGTCGTGACAGCGGGCACAGCCTAATGTGAGTCCCAGGAACGCGAATCCCGTGGTGGAAATCATGTCGTCGAGATCGTCGTTCCGCTGTTTTAGAGTTCCTTCCAAAGTCTGATTCCCAACCAGGTCGTGCGTCCCGGCCACCAGAAAAGCGGTGGCCACTTCGACATCTGGCTGACCGGCTGCAACGACGTCGCCCGCGAGTTGCTCGAGAATGAACTGGGGGTAAGGCTTATCTTCGTTGATGGAACGGATGACATAATCGCGATAGGGCCAGGCATTAAAACGCAGCAGATTCGTCTCGTACCCGTGACTTTCGCCAAACCGCACGACATCCAACCAGTGCCGTCCCCAGCGTTCACCATAGTGGGGCGACATCAGGAAACCATCGACGAGTTTTTCGTAGGCATCAGGAGCTTTGTCCGCTTCAAATGCGCGTAGTTCTTCCATGGTCGGAGGCAAGCCCAACAGATCAAATTTGACGCGCCGCAAGTAGGACCGGCGATCTGTTTCGGGCGACGGAGCCAGTTTGTGTTCGGCCAGTTTGGCGGAAACGAAATAGTCGATCGGATTCCGGCACCAGCCAGGATTCGACACTGTGGGCAATGCCGGTCGAGCGGGCTTTTTTAAGGCCCAGAAGTCCTTTCCCGCGCGCCGGATTTCAAACTTGATATCGTGCGAAAAGGCAGCACCGCTCTTGATCCATTCGGCCAGATGCGCAATTTCTTCCGCCGTGAGTTTTTCTTCCGGGGGCATTTCGCCATCCCGAACTCGCTGCAGCAGCAGGCTGTCGTCAGGCATTCCCGGTTTGATCACGGCACCGGATTCACCACCTGCTAAAGCCTTCTGCCGGGTCGTCAAATCGAAGCCCGCTTGTTTATCAGCCGGATTATGGCATTTCAGACAGTGGCCTCGGAGCAAAGGCTCAATGTGACGCTCAAAGCGGTCCGCGCTGGGGTCCTCGGCAAATACGGAACTGCTGAGAATAACCAGCCACGCCCAACTGGCAAAGCAATATCTTGAAAAAATCGACTTCGAAATTGACACCTGCATCCTCATTTCAATCAGCTCAATGACAACAGCCTGGCGTTCGTGCTATTTGTTCCTTCTATTTTGGGCAAAGCGAACACAGTTGCCAAGCGACATTCTCTAATGGGCTTGGGAGATTGATATTGCGAGATAACCTTGGGTGTTCCGGTTGTATTGCCAATGTATTGCTAATTTGATCGGGGAAGCTATTGTTTTTCGCGGAACACACAGAGTTCAACCGCTTTATTCAAGCAGCTTCCCTTTGGGAAGTTGAACGCGATAGCGTTTAAAAAACGCCACCAATAGGCCACGTTCGGAATGTTGCAGATCATAATGGGCGTCGTTTACCGGGCCGTAGAGTTTCACTTCCCCGCAGCCAAAACAACGCTGTATTTGATGTTTCCCGTCAGTATCAGTCCATTCGAGGGCGTAGTCGGGGTGGTAGCCACCACAAGTCTTTTTGGTGTTCGGCGCTCTCCGGCGATATGACCACGGATTTAAAAGAATCCGCTTGATCTTGCCAGCATCTTCGGATGAGATCTGTTGGGACTTCGCATAAAAAGGGAAGCCATGATCTTCGATCGTCTGTTTCGTACGGAGTTCGCTTTCGAGGAGTTCCGATTCGTACCACTGATGCGGCAAGCCTTCCCAGACCGTGAGCTGACCGGCGCGTCTTAGACTCTTCAAGTGAGGTGCCAGTTCTGCATCAGGTACAAAGCGGATGTAGTAACCAGCAGCCGCCACGGCTAGCAGGCATACCGCTCCAATTCTCCGAATCCACATCCTTTTCATAATGACCTCGGGCGAGATGGTAGGACAGGTTTTCAACCTGTCCGAGTCGAGCATCGGGAACGGACAGGTTGTAAACGTGTTCTGTCTCTCATTGTCGAGGATAAAATTCTTCAATTAGCGTTAATTAGTGTTCCCAAATTTGAATTTTCTTTTCCTTCAGCCTGCCGTTCAAGAATTCGGATTTCTGAACACTACTCTTCGGTAATAAACGCTAATTCAGAAAGAAAGAGAAAGGCTGTTCCGAATTCGCGATCAGGGAATTGGTCATAAAGTCTTACGAAGCAGTCTGCTGTGCCAAGCGAGATTCTTTCATCGGCGAATGACCAGTATCCGTCAATTCAGTTCGAGGAATGGCCCACCTAAGTTGATAGGAGGACGTTGATCACGATAACGTTTAAAGATGACTTGCAATGGATGCGACACCCAGTGACTCAAGTCGTAATTTGCTTCACTGTCTGCATCGTAGAGTTTGACTTCTAAACAGCCGAAACAAAGCTGGATTTGACGTTTCCCGTCGGAGTCGGTCCATTCAACCGCGTAGTCGGGGTGATAGCCACCACAAGACTTTGTAGTGTTCGGCGTTATCCCGCGATATGCCCACGGATTTAAAAGAATCCGCTTGATCTTGCTGACATCGTCGGATGAGATCACTTGGGACTTCGCATAAAACGGGAAGCCATGGTTTTCGATCGTCTGTTTCGTACGGAGTTCGCTTTCGAGGAGTTCATGTTCGTACCTCTCGTGCGGCAGGCCTTCCCGGACCGTGAGCTGACCGGCGTGTCTTAGGCTCCTCAAGTGGGGCGCCAGTTCTGCATTGGGTACAAAGCAGACGTAGTAACCAGCTACCGCCACAGCCAGCAGGCATGCCACTCCAATTCGCCGAATCCACGTCCTTTTCATGATGACCTCGAGCGAGATAGTAGGGCAGGTTTTCAACCTGTCCGAGTCGAGCGTCGGGAACGGACAGGTTGAAAACCTGTCCTACCTCACCGCGGATGATAAAAGTTTTCTATTAGCGTTTATTAGCGCAGATTAGTGTTCCCAAATTGAATTCTCTCTTCCTTCAGTCTGCCATTCAAAAATTCGGGTTGGGGAACACTAATCTCCGCTAATAAACGCTAATTCAGAAAGAAGGAGCGAAGCTCTTCTGACTTCACGACCGGGGTATTGGCCGAGTTCGACAAAATCAATGCACGGAGACTCCATCCGGCCAATTTCGAAAAACCGAACACCTGCCCCCTTGTCCTACGGCACTTTTGCCTTCACGCAGCGGAACCCGATTTCGTCCCCTTTTTCTGTGGTTTCGAGTTTCCGTCGGGCTGCACACCTTAAACTTGGGAACTTATCTTTCCAGGAACCGCTGCGCAGGACATGTGCGTTAGCCTTGTCTTTGCTGTCCCAACTCGAGCCGTCCGTGGGAGCACCGGTGTAGTTGTCGTGCCAGTCATCCGAGACATACTCCCACAAATAGCCGTGCATGTCGTACAGACCCCAGGGATTCGGCTTCTTCTTGCCCACCTTGGA
>JAQGHT010000428.1 GCA_028291565.1 Planctomycetaceae bacterium
TGAATGATTGCGATTGGTTGCGCCGGTGCTCTGCGACGCGAAGTCCCGGGTGGTGAACCATCTCGCTGGCTCATGTGGTCCACCACGTCATGCAAGCCCGAATCGCAAGTTTGGAAGCTGTCCTGTATTGACACTATCGCCTGCAATCCCGGCAGGGACGCTCGATAATGCCCCACCGTTTTAAACGGTGGGACTATTTGTGCTGTACACCGCTCGTGACACACACTTTAGGCGAGCAGTCCCTCAATCGGCGTACCGTTATAGATATGATGCGGACGCTGCGTTTGATCGAACCATGCCGTGGTATCTGGCAGGCCGAGCGAATGATAGATCGTTGCGGCCATATTTTCCGGCGTCTGAGGATTCGTGGCTGGGAAAGCGCCCTGTTTATCGGATGAACCAATCACGACTCCGCCTTTGGTTCCTCCGCCAGCGAAGAATACCGATTGCAATGCTCCCCAGTGGTCACGTCCCGGTTCGGCGTAGATTTGATTGCCCCCACCGGAGACTCGTGGCGTTCGACCGAATTCTCCGGCCATCACTATCAATGTGCTGTCGAGAATTCCGCTATTGCTGAGATCATCCAGCAAAGCGGAAAGCGCTTTATCAGTGGGTGGGAAAAGATTATTTTTCAAGTGCCCGAATGAGTTCCCGTGCGTGTCCCAGGTCTCGTTATTTCCCAAATTCACCTGCACGAGATTGACGCCGGCTTCAACCAATTGCCGAGCCATCAGCAGCGACCAGCCGAACGCGTTGCGGCCGTATCGGTCGAGGGTTGTGGGAGTCGCTTGAGAGACATCGAACGCCTTCCGGACGCGAATGTCTGTTAAAAGAGACATTGCCTTTTGCCGATTTCGATCAAATTTTTGTGTTTCGGCGTGCTGATCCCAGTCCTTCCGCTGTTGATCGATCTGCGACAATAATGTGACACGGTCGTTCAAACGTCGATTCGCAAATCCTTCTGGAAGCGTCAAGTTCGGCATTTCGAAGTTCTTACGACGCGGCGTATATTTTCGATTCTGGTGATCGAATTCGTATTCCGGGAACGCGCCATAAGCCATTGGCTCAAATGCGGATGACTCGATGAACAAGGGGTCGCGGTGCGATCCCATCATCCCACCGAACTGGCCCTGGAGAACTCGACCGGTGTTGTGAATCAGCTTTTCGGGCAAGACAACCGCCGGTGGCAAGTTGTTACGGTGTGGAGTTACGGCGCCCACAATTGAGGCCAGGCTCGGATAGTCCGCCGAAGTCGGGCGACTGGCGTTAAAGCCGACCGGCGTTGTCGAGCGACCGGTCAGCATGACGTGATGACCGACCGAATGGTCGTTTGTTGAATGTGTCAGAGATCGTACTACGGACCAGTTCTGGCTCCGCTTTGCCAGTTGCGGGAGGTGTTCACAGATCTCCAATCCTGGAGTGGCAGTGGAAATGGCTTGAAAATCACCACGAATTTCTTTGGGTGCGAGCGGTTTTGGATCAAAGCTTTCGTGCTGGCTCAAGCCGCCGGAAAGAAAGATATAGATCACAGACCGGGCCTTGATTTCGTCCGAGCCTGTCGTTGCGGCGTTGGCTTCGCGCAAGGCGGTCAGGTGGTTTGTACCCAAACCCAATAGCCCGATAGATCCCGCCTGGATTGCGGTGCGGCGGGAAACTTGCAGATGCCCCCAACTGGTATGTGGCAAGATCGACTCCTTCACGGAAATATGCACGCGCGCTTATTTATCGATCATATCAGGCATCAGTATGAGGGGCAAGCAGATTCGCGGTCGGATCGAACTGAATCATAACCCCAATTCGGTCGTCAGAACTCGCAAGAAGGGTTCGACATCTGTCACCAGGCCGATCGTCTGGAACGTGCCCCGATCACCCAGCTTGGTCACGGTTGCCGGGTTGATATCGACGCAGACTACTTTCACCCGGGCAGGTAGCAAGTTTCCCACGGCGATCGAATGCAGCGTCGTGGCGATCATCAGGCAAAAGGTCAGACCAGGGACATGTTGCCGCATGACGCGTTGTGATTCCAAAGCATCAGTCACCACATCTGGCAACGGGCCATCGTCACGGATGCTGCCACACAAAACGTACGGAATATTTTTCTGAATGCATTCATACATGATCCCGCTGGTGATCACGCCCTGCTCGACCGCTTGCCGGATACCTCCCAACCGACGAATGCGGTTGATGGTTCTCAAGTGGTGTTCATGGCCTCCTTCTGTCGAACGGCCATGGTCCATTGTGATCCCCAGGCTTGTGCCGAATAATGATTGCTCCATGTCGTGCGTGGCTAGAGCATTGCCCGCAAACAACACGTTGACGAACCCGGCTTGAATCAGTTTACTGAGGTGATCGCGACTGCCCGTGTGGACGACCGCGGGGCCTGCCACGATGAGAATCCGTCCGTTGCCTTCACGAGCTTTACGCATTTCGGCCGCGATTTCGCGTACGGTGACCCCCTTCGGCTTCTCGCTCGAAACCGTACTGTTCATGAAAGAAAAAGCATCGTGTTGCAATGTGTCGCGTTGTTGGGGGGCGACACGCACACCTTGATGTCCGACCACGATTAAATCGCCTTGACGAACGTCTGTCATGGGGACCGTTTCGACGGTCTTTCGTTCCACGTTGACTTTGAGACCGCAATCCATTTCAGGCAGTTCGACCTGAATCCAATCATCGTTTAAGCGAACTTCGGTTTCTTGATTCGTCGTGCAATAGAAATCCTCGGGGAATGCACCATTCATGTCGGCTGGCACCAGCGTGCAATCGTGGTCATGAACCATGACAGCGCCATGCCGGTTGATCGATGCCAGAATTTTTTGCAATTCCGATGCGGAATCGGCTTCGACGAGCAGCCGCGCCCGGCTGGGATCATGCCGCTGCTGGCCAATCTTGATGTC
This sequence comes from Planctomycetaceae bacterium, assembly GCA_028291565.1. Classification (GTDB taxonomy): domain Bacteria; phylum Planctomycetota; class Planctomycetia; order Planctomycetales; family Planctomycetaceae; genus JAKFVC01. The sequence continues at coordinate 2,898 of JAQGHT010000428.1, forward strand.
TGCAATTTTGAAACGACCACCCAGGACCATAATTTCGTCCAGGATCTTCGGCAAAATCAGACTGTCAATGATGTGTCCGGCGACCTCGACTTCCTCGGTAAACCGAGAAGTGTGAACGTCAGTAGCAGACGCTGTCTTGCGAGGCGTTGGGGGCTGCGAAGCGGGGGTTTCAGACATGTCAATTCCTGACTGCGAAATCCTGGGGAGGTCTGAGCGAATCAGCTCGACGAAGAAATTATAGGCCTGTCGCTGAAGAATGAGAACATCGATGGTTTATTGCAGCTGGAATAAGGCTTGGCAGTTCAGTGTGCTCACGAGATAATCTCGCCGGCCCACCGCGGGCTTGCTGTTGAGCGAGGAACATCGCGAATCGAATTCTGAGCGGGAGTCAACAATGTCAGATCTGGCGGATGGAGAGTCGGTCGAGATGCAAGGCTCGGGGAGCAAGCCGTACGTCCTGCGAAATATCGGCGGCGTTTACTCCTGCAGTTGTCCCGCCTGGCGGAATCAATCGATTGCTATCGAAAAGCGAACGTGCAAACATCTGAAAAAACTCAGAGGTGAAGCGGCCGAAGTGGAACGGGTTGGGGTTGCTGTTCCTGCCACAGCAAAATCGGATTCTGATCCAGAAAAAGAAGCCAAGGCAGGCCCGCCCTTGTTGCTCGCGGAAAGTTGGGACGATTCTCGCAATTATCGCGGTTGGTGGATGAGCGAAAAACTGGACGGTGTTCGTGCTTATTGGACGGGTTCAATTTTTCTTTCGAGGCAAGGCAATCAGTATCACGCTCCCGATTGGTTTATCGCCGATTTACCAGATACGCCCTTGGATGGTGAACTGTGGCTCGGCCGAAAGCAATTTCAAAGGTCGGTCAGCATCGTGCGGAGGCAGGACAAATCGGATCATTGGAAAGAAATCCGATTCTTGATTTTTGATGCTCCCGCTTCCCAAGAACCGTTCGAAGAGCGACTCAAGGTATTGCGCGAGTTGGTTCAAAAACGCAACTTCAAACATGCTGCCCTGCACGAGCATGTTGAGTGCCGGAACAATGAGCATTTGACTCAGGAACTCGAACGGGTCGAAGCGTTAGGCGGCGAGGGCCTGATGCTGCGTCAGCCTGCATCAAAGTATGAAACAGGACGCTCGCAAACCTTATTGAAAGTCAAAACGTTCCAGGATGCCGAAGCCCGCGTCGTGGGACATCAGCCCGGATTGGGCCGTCACAAAGGGCAGCTCGGCGCGTTGCTGGTGGAGTTACCCAATGGGATTCAGTTCGCGGTCGGAACGGGATTCACCGACGTCCAACGCAAACAGCCGCCAGCAATCGGGGCGACAATCAAATTCCGGTTTCAAGAGCTGTCCGATTATGGCGTTCCGCGTTTCCCTTCGTATGCGGGGATCCGTGCGGATGTCGCGCTGATCGCGCCTTCGCTTTCGGTTGCAACTGACAAACCAAAGGATAAACCGGACCAAAAGGATAAAAAACAGGCCAAAAAGCTGTCGGTCAAGAGCGATAGCGCTGGGGCAAACGATATGGCCATTGTGAAAACAAACGCGAAATCGGCTGCCAAGCCTGCCGTCGCCGCGGCAGGTACAGCGACGTCCAATGTCCCGCGAATGTTCGAATTTCAAGATGGAAAGGCCGACAAGTTTTGGGAAATCACCATCTCCGACAAAGTCGTGACCGTCCGTTATGGTCGCCGCGGAGCCGACGGTCAAACCAACACGAAGGACTTCGCAGATTCCGCAGCGGCTCAAAAACACGCTATTAAATTGATTGAAGAAAAGACCGGGAAGGGATATCTCGAGGTGCCAATGAAATGACTTATACAACGACGGACTTGCGGGAACGTATCGATCAGTTGCCTCGATACTCTTTGTGTCACTTGCCGACTCCACTGGAGTTTCTGCCTCGTTTTTCGGAGAGTTTGGGGGGACCACAGATCTACATCAAACGTGATGACTGTACGGGATTGGCTTGCGGCGGAAATAAGGCGCGGCATAACGAATTCCTCATCGGCGATGCACTCGAGAAAGAAGCGGATATCGTCGTTTGGGGAGCCGGTGTGCAAAGCAACAACTGCCGGCAGACGGCTGCCGCATGTGCCAAGGCGGGCCTGGATTGTCATCTCATTCTGGGACGCGGCGGCCGCGCAACCGGCCCGGACCTGGTTCAGGGCAACCTGTTGCTGGATCAGTTGGTAGGGGCCTATATCGAAATCGTCGATGAAAAAATTGGACCCGAACTCGATGAAAAAATTGCGGCTCAAGCCGGAATTTATGCCCGGCAGGGCCGCCGTCCCTACATGTGGGATCCGGCCATTGTGAAACCTCTGGCGGCCATCAGTTACGCGGAATGCCTGATTGAGATTCTCGAACAGACCAATGCAACAGATTGGATGCCTTCTGCTGTCTACTTGTCTTCCGCGGGATCAACAGGGGCTGGGGTCGCTCTAGGGCAATATGCACTGGGATACATGGGAAAAGTTCGGTGCATCGCGCCGATGGACTGGCCCTGGGACACCCGAACCGATCTGGCTCGGATTGCCAATTCGGGGGCGGAGCTATTAGGGCTTGAGACCCGTTTGTCCGCGGCTGACATCGACATTACCTTTGAGCACATCGCGCCCGGATACGGCTTGGTTTCCGAGCGCTGTCTGGAAGCCATTTCCCTGCTGGCCCGGACCGAAGGGATCTTGCTCGATCCGATTTATACCGGTAAAGCCATGGCCGGCTTGATTCACGATATCCGGAGAGGTGAACTGACCGCCGACGATACGGTGGTCTTCATTCATACTGGCGGGACTCCCGCATTATTCGCCTATGCCGAAGTGCTGGCCCAGGGGATTCCCATTCGAAAACTGGACTAGACCTGATTGAGATGACGTGGGAAGATCCCGCAATTCGGGGTAGCGGTCCCGCGCGCCGCGTGTGGATCGGAAGTCACCACTTTTCTGAGGTGTCTCATGGATGCGACGCCAATCCGGGTCACGTTTGGAATCTTATTGCTCAGTTTAAGTCTGATCAGCGTTTCTTGTGAAACGCTTCGGGCTCCGGGGAGCACTGCCGATTGGTTTGCGCGAACTTCAAAAAGTCACGAGCGTGAAATCAATGCGCATCGAGAAAAGTGGCAATCGCGTAGTGATGGTAAGGCTCTCAAGTGGCTGCTGGCAACTCAAATCGGCAACGGAATGACTTTGGATGAAGTCAATGCCAAGCTAGGGGACATCGGTTCGCGTGAAGAGGGAACTCAAGAGTTCAAGACAAAAATGGACGGAGTTCGAATCGATGATGTGCTGTACCGGTGGGGGCCAGATCGCGAGGGCGAAGTCTTTTATCTCGTCTTTCGCGAAGGAAAAGTCGTAAACTTCGATTCCAAGCGCTTCACGACAAAGTTGTGAGCCCCTCGTTCCCACGCTCTGAAGGGGAACGGGCTTCACTGAATCTCTGCTTCGTCGAGAGGCGAAACTCCACTGCCCCTGGAGTGAAACAGAGCTTCGAAGAGAGAGTTCCCATGCCGAGCATGGGAACGAGAGATCAAAAACGCATTCGCGATTTCCGCATTCGAAGGCGGAATCTTTCAATTTCACGCATCAGTGCGCTCGCGCCAGTGCGAATTCTGTCGTATGAGGAGAGACATCTGGTTTTGATCACCGAGATTTCGTATCATCATCGGCCTATTAACATTCTTCAACTGGAAATATTCTTCCCGGGGCGAATCGTTTCATCCTGAAACGATTTTCTGCCTTAATGTGTTTTGTAA